>NZ_AUTP01000164.1:0-18328 GCF_000498075.1 Pseudoalteromonas sp. TAB23 | reverse complement strand
CCTGCCATATGGTTAATTAACTCACCGGCTTTTACTTTGCCTGTTAAGTCTTTCGTTACACCGGCAATTAGGCTTACTTTGTCGCCACTGGCAACACCCAGTGCAATAACACCTGAGCCAATCTTGTTTTTAAGGTCATCAACCATACCGCGAAGCGCTTTAGATTCAGTACCTTCAACGTTTGCTACAAGTAGCTTAACGCCATTAATTTCAACAATCGAATCAAGTAAAGACGCGCCCGCTGCACTTGCTAGCTTATCGCTAAGCTGTGCAATTTGCTTTTCAAGGCCTTTAGATTTTTCAAGCAACGCAGTTACTTTTTCAAGTACCGATGCGCTATCGCCTTTAACTAAAGCTGCAACATCGCTAAGTTGTTGCTCTTGCTCGCTAACGTACGCTACAGCATCTGCACCTGTTACCGCTTCAATTCGGCGAACACCTGCGGCAATACCGCTTTCAGATACAATTTTGAATAAACCAATATCGCCAGCGCGCTCAACGTGAGTACCACCACAAAGCTCAATAGAGTAGTCGCCAATAGTAACTACACGTACTTCGTCATCGTACTTTTCGCCAAACAATGCCATAGCACCTTTCGCTTTAGCATCATCAATAGCCATAAGCTCAGTATTAAGTGCAAAGTTACGACGAATTTCGTCATTAACTACACGCTCAATTTCACGTAGCTCATCTTTAGTAACCGCTTCAAAGTGCGAAAAGTCAAAACGTAAACGATCTGGCTGAACAAGTGAGCCTTTTTGGCCTACATGGTCACCTAATAGTTGGCGTAGTGCTTCGTGTAAAATATGCGTAGCTGTGTGGTTTTTCTTAATGCTGTCGCGGCGCGTATCATCAATAGTGGCGTCAACTTTATCGTTAACACCAATACGGCCTTGTACAGTACCGTGGTGAGCAAAAGCATTACCAAGCTTAGTGGTATTAGTAACATTAAATTCGCCACCAGCAACTGTAATAGTACCCGTGTCACCCGTTTGACCGCCTGATTCAGCGTAAAACGGTGTGCGGTCTAGTACTACAATACCTTGTTGACCATCTTCTAATAACTGAACAGCTTCGCCACCGGCAAAAATTTCAATAACGGTCGCGCTGTAATGTGTGCTGTCGTAACCTTTAAAGTCAGTGTGTTTATCTGATTTTAATTGGTCATTGTAATCAGCGCCAAACTTACCCGCTTGTTGCGCTGTTTTACGTTGTACAGCCATACATTCTTCAAAGCCTTGATGATCAATTGTCATCTGGCGCTCACGCGCAACATCGGCCGTTAAATCAGCTGGAAAACCATACGTATCATAAAGTTTAAATACTAAGTCGCCCGGTATAATATCGCCTTTAAGGTCGCTTAAGCTTTCTTCTAAAATAGCTAAGCCACGCTCAAGTGTTTTACCAAACTGTTCTTCTTCAATGCGTAATACTTTTTCAATAATTTCTTGTTGCTTAGCAAGCTCAGGGTACGCTTGACCCATTTGCTCAATTAGCGCAGCAACTAATTTATAGAAAAACGAACCTTGTGCACCTAATTTGTTACCGTGGCGCACAGCACGACGAATAATACGGCGCAGTACATAACCACGGCCTTCGTTAGATGGCATAACACCGTCTGAGATCAAAAACGCACACGAACGAATATGATCCGCCACTACGCGTAGTGACTTGTCGTCCATGTCTTGTGCATTAGTAACACTTGCAGCAGCAGCAATTAAGCCTTGGAATAAATCGATTTCGTAGTTTGAATGCACGCCCTGCAAAATAGCAGAAATACGCTCAAGGCCCATTCCCGTATCAACAGATTGCTTAGGTAGAGGCAACATTGTACCGTCGCTTTGACGGTTGTATTGCATAAATACAAGGTTCCAAATTTCGATGAAACGGTCGCCGTCTTCCTCAGGAGAGCCCGGAGGACCGCCCCAAATATGCTCGCCATGGTCATAAAATATTTCAGAACACGGACCACACGGACCAGTATCGCCCATAGACCAAAAGTTGTCTGAGGTCGCAATACGTATAATACGATCCTCTGGTAAGCCAATTTCGTTAGCCCAGTAACCAAACGCTTCTTCGTCATCGTGATAAATAGTTACTAAAAGTTTTTCTTTAGGTAGGCTTACTACCTCAGTTAAAAACTCCCATGCAAACTTAATCGCGTCTTGCTTAAAGTAATCACCAAAGCTGAAGTTACCTAACATTTCAAAAAATGTATGGTGGCGAGCAGTGTAGCCTACGTTTTCTAAATCGTTATGCTTACCGCCAGCACGTACACAGCGCTGCGAGCTTGTCGCACGTGTATAAGGGCGGCTTTCTGCGCCTAAAAATACATCTTTAAATTGCACCATGCCGGCATTGTTAAATAACAACGTGGCATCGTTACCCGGTATAAGCGAGCTAGAAGGTACTATTTGATGTTGCTTGCTGGCAAAAAAGTCTAAAAACTGTTGCCTAATTTGTGCGGTAGTCATGTGCTGCATTTGAAAGTCTCACCTGTATTTACTGTGCTTGCATTGCAAAATTAATTTCATCGTAGCTAAAACCCCGATACATTAAGTAGCGCACGCGCTTAGCTTTATCTTTGTAATCGAGATCGGCCGGTGTATTCGAATATTTTTTATTGTACGCATCCTGCGCAAGCTCAAACCAATCTACTTCAAGCTCTTCAACTACCAATTCAAGTAGCGAACGATCAATCCCTTTGCCCATAGCTTCGCTTTGTATTCGCTTAAGCCCGTGGCATTTAAATATGTGTTTTCTTACAAAGCCTTCACAGTATCGCTGCTCGTTAATAAAATTATGCTTTTCGCACCAATCAAGCAGCGTTTCAATAAACTCTTCTGTGGCTTCTTTTTGCTGTAATTTAAGCGTTAACTCACGACGCGAATATTCTTGGCGCCCTAGTAACCAAAGTACATAGTTTTTTAGTTTTTGCTTTAATTTATCATCCATTAAGCGTCAAAACGCCCGCTTGTTTCACTGCTAAGTGGCTTAACATTAATGTCGTCACTTGGTGGTACAACAGGCATAAAAATGGCTTGATAAGATACAAAAAAGCTAATGTAGCAAATCGGCATTAAAATCAACAGTGGTAAGAACGATAAGAACATCGAAAGCGCCATAAATAATGCGCAAATAAGGCCAAAAACGCCAAGTGGCAAAATGTTATGATAAAACACCATTAACGATTTTTTAAGCGCCGTTAAAATACGTGTTTCTTTACTAAAATAAACAAGCGGTACAGCGTAAGCAAACGCCGTTAAATAAATTAGCATTGCCATAAAAAACAAAATTACATTCGCGCCCGAAATACTCTCAAGCATTTGTTCAAGTGCTACGTTTGGATCTAGTCCTGGTTGGCTCATAACAGCCACTGCATCGGCAAATAAGCCATTAGCAAGTAACGCCATTAAAATGCCCGCACCCATTTGATAAAGTGCTAAACGCAATAACCCTAAACGATTTCCCTTAGCCGTAAATGGCTTGAGAATATCGGCTAGCATAATTTTTCCGCCCTGCTGCTTACTAAGCACCGCTTGGTAAAACCCTGCGGTTAAAAATGGCGTAGCTAGTGCTGCTACTACTTGCAGCAGCGGTAAAAATAAAGACAGCAGCCCTACAATACCAATAAATAAATGCATAAAAATAAAGGTTGCTGGCTGGGTTTTAAAAATAAGCCATCCGGCTTTTAACCACTTTAGCCCTGCATCGGCTTTAAAAATTCGTAATTGTGTAGACATACTTGCTCTTAATTTAAAACGAAACACGCCAAGTATAACTTGGCGTGAGGGGGTATTAATAGACGAAACGTAATTAAATGATTAAGGTTTTTTAATTTTCTTAATATCTAACATATGCGCGCCATGCTTAATTTTTGTTTCTAGGTACGACTTATTACCCGCAACACCCGCTTTAATGTGCGCATGCGTGCCCACAACCGAGTCAACATTAATACCGGCATCTTTTAGTGCGTTAAGCTTTTTAGGATTATTGGTCATTAATTTAACGTGGCTTAAATTAAGCGCATTAAGCATTAACACAGCATCCGAAAAGTCACGTAAATCATCAGCAAAGCCTAAATGATTATTAGCTTCGTAGGTGTTCATACCCTGCGATTGCAATACGTAAGCATCAATTTTGTTGTATAAACCAATGCCACGACCTTCTTGGCGTAAATACAATAAAATACCGCCTTGCTCGTGCATCATTTCAATACATTCATTTAGCTGCTCGCCGCAATCACAACGCGATGAGTAAAATACATCACCTGTTAAACACTCCGAATGCATACGAATAAGCGGTACATCTTGCTCTGTATCGGCGTTGTTAAACACCATAGCAATATGCTCTTTGCCATCTTTTAAATCAGTAAATGAGATTATTTCTGCAGGGATATCACTATTTCTGCCAACATTAAGCTGGACTCTTGCTCTTACTTGCGCCACGACAAATCCAAATATTTAAATAACTACGACACGACAATAAAGTGATAATATCACAAAATAGGATAAATACACCGTAGTACAAGACTGTTTATGGCAAATATATGGCGACGACAGGCGTTATTTTCAATGATTGTTAAGCAATTAATAACCCGAATATTACAACTTCGCTTGTTTACTTTAATTTACCTAAAATAATGACAGGACTTGATAGTTTTGGTAATTTCATGGGCTAATAAATAATAGGGATTATTATGAAGCACCAACAGCTCGCCATATCAATAGGATTAAGCTTGTTAGCCTTTGCTAACTGCACTCTCGCAAACCAAGTAAATAGCATTCAAGTTGTATCTGCAAAGGCCGAAGAAACTGACTCAGCATTCGTTGCAGCCAAAGAACGAGATGAAAAAGAAGCACAACTTGCTTATCAAAAAGGACTCGCTCTATATGGAGAAGATAGTAATGAAACGGCGAATCTTGCTATTAACTACGCTAAAGCTATCAACAGTTATACTGCAAAGAACGCTATGGTTATAGGGAATGGCAATGAAAAGAAACGATTTGATTTGTATTCACAGGCCCACCGTATTTTAGTTAAAAACTATGGCGAAAACTCAATAGAGACTATGGATACGCTACTGGCCAAAGCCACTCATACGAATAAATCAGATACCGCAGTCAAAAACTTTAAGCTACTCATCAAAATCGCTGAATTACAGAATGACCCGGGCCTTGTCGCCAATATGCAATTTGAAGCTGCAGAGACACTATTTTATAGGTTTAGCCATAGCGAATATTCTTTAGCGAAAATATACGCTCAAGATGCAGATAAGTATTACCAAGCCCAGCTACCTGATAATGCAGTAGAGCGTATAAAGTCTGACATTTTAATGGTTTTATTTGAGAGTGGCCGTAAAGATTACGACAAAGCAACTAAAAGGCTAAACCGTATAGTTGGCTTATTTGATAGATATAAAAATTTAGATCAAAGCTTTGAGCTTAATGCGCATATTGGCTTAGTTCAGCTATATGAAAAACAAGATGAAAGCGATAAAGCGACCAAACACGCTTTAGCCTTTGCTAAAAATACGCAGTGGAAAAATGCCTCAGAGCAAAATCCACTTTACAGAGTCGAGCCTATATATCCCCGCTGTGAAACTCAAAGTCATGTAACTGTTGTACTAGAGATTACTGTTGATGCCCATGGCTTTGTGAAAAGTCCGAAGGTTATTAGTTCTGAGGGCTCTAAAGCATTTGAAAAATCAGCGATAGCCGCAATTAAACAATGGCGTTACGCTCCAAAGTATAAAAATGGAAAACCTGTAAATGCAACAACACAAGCTGAACTGTATTTTGAATGGCTTTAAGTATTTTTCTCTTTTAGCCAACAATTATATTAATAAGAAAACTATTGTAATTACGTCAACCTAGTTTAAATTAAAAAGTTAATAGGGATTATTATGAAGCTACAGCAACTCGCCTTATTTGTTGGCTTAAGTTTATCAGCACTAAGCGCAACCACTTTAAGCACCCAAGCACTAGCCAGCCAAGCAAGCGATCCTCAAACGGTATTTAGCCAAGCATACCAAAGCTATTTAGCAGCAGTTAAAGCAGACAAAAACGTACAACAAACTGCCAAACTTGCTTACACATCAGGTAAAGCCGTTTACGGTAAAAGCGACGACAATACTGCCAACTTAGCTATTAATTACGCTAAAGCAATAAAAGGCTACGGCGATGAGCTAAACGAACAGCGTTTTGCACTCTATAACGAAGCCCATACTATTTTAGCTGCAAACCACGGTAAACTATCAATAGAAACAATTGATGCACTACTCGGCCAAGCTAACTACACAACATCAGCTTACAAAGCAGCTAACTTTTTAGAACAAGTAATAGATATAGCTAAAACACAAAATAAGCCTAAGTTTGTAGCCGACATGAAACTAGAAGCGGCATCACTGCTTGCTAAAAAGTTTAGCTCTAAAAAATATCGCGAAGCGAAAAACTACCTAGAAGAAGCCGACGAATACTACCGTGAAAATCTGCCTAGTAGCTCGGTAGAGCAAATTAAAGCTAATTTTTTAATAGCCGCATTTGCCGAAGGTAGTAAAAAATATAATCAGGCAATTGAGCGCTTAAACAACATAGTTACCGCGTTTGACGATAACTTAAAATACGATCACAGTGCTGAGCTAACCGCTCACTCTAAACTTGTAGGTCTGTACGAAAAACAAGGCAAAAGCGAAGAAGCAACTAAACATTGCCTCGCTATCGCTCAAATGGTGCCATGGAAAGAATCGCAAGAGCAAACACCACTCTATCGTGTTAATCCTAAATACCCAGTGCACAAAGCCAGATTTAGTACCGATGGTAGCGTTATTATGGAGTTTGAGGTAGACGCAGCTGGCTTTGTAAAAAACCCAAAAGTACTTAGCTCTGAAGGCGGCAGCGCATTTGAAAAGTCAGCCAAAGCAGCGCTTGAGCAATGGCGTTACGCGCCAAAGTTTGAAAATGGCAAACCCGTTAGCGCTATTTCTCAGGTACAACTCGACTTTAAAATTAACCGCCACTAAAAGCGGCTCATTAAAAAAGGCGCTTTATGCGCCTTTTTTAATACCAACTAATACAAATTCTACGTAGTTAAAATTCGTAACTTACGCTAATACCGCCATCGGCTCTTTTTTCGTTGCTGTCGCTTGCTTTACCATAGCCCACATCTAGCTCTAATCTAAAACCAGCGCTGTTCAATCCATTAAAGTTATAGCTGTACGTAAGCCCTATGCCGTTTGTTGTTTCTTCATCAAAAATTCCGCCAATTACACAACCTAGCGTATTAGCAAAGTCAGTTGCTACATCATTAGTTGAACCTTCACACTCTTGGTCTGTATCTCTTGCACCAATAGCGCCCACAAGCGCGCCAAAAGCATGCTTTTTATTATCGCTTACTGCTTGTTCAAAACCTGCAGAAAATCCATCATCAAGGCCTAGTTTATAGTTTGCATACCAGCGTTGTGTGTCGTCGTTAGCCGACAAAGACACTTCAGGAATAACTAAGTAAGGATAGCCACCCCCAATCGAAAAACTAACATCGTTAGCAAAAGTAGAACAAGAAGCGATAGATAAAGTGAGTAGTAATATTTTTATTTTCATAAAGTTCCCTTTGAGTAAGTATAAAATGTACTTACTTTAGGGACGCTGTGCAATACGACAAAAAGCTCGTTAAATTTAGCTTTAGTAATAAAATAGGGATTAAATTTTAGCGAGTATTTTATCGCTAGCCGCCTCTATTAAATCGAGTACATTTTCAAAGCCATCATCGCCGCCGTAATAGGGATCGGGAATAGCGCTTTGGGCTTGCTCGCCATATTCTAAAAATAGCGCCAGCTTATAGCGTAAATGCTCAGGGCATTGCGCTGTTAAATCAGCTAAATTTTGTGTATCGGCCGCTAAAATCAAATCAAATTCAGTAAAGTCGCTTGTGCGTACTTTACGCGAATAAATACCTTTAAAACTATAACCGCGCTTCTCCCCTGCTGCCATTGAACGACTATCAGGCGTTTTACCTTCGTGGTAACCAATAGTCCCTGCCGAATCGACTTTAACGTTAACGCCTAGCTTTTTAGCACGGGCTTTTAATACCGCCTCTGCGGTTGGCGAGCGGCAAATATTACCTAAACACACTATGAGTACTTTTTTCATTAAGGCTCCTCTAACTAATTTAAAAACCTAAGCTTTAAAACTGTTTTAAAATACTTGCGTCGTAATCTTCAACGTTAAGCGTTACGTTATGTTGCGCTGCAACAGATTCAAGCTCAGCTTGTTTAATGGCTAAATCGTCCATGGTAATTAGATTATCGTCTAGCTGCCACAATAACCGAGAGCCCGCGTAGCTATAATGAATCGCCAATAACGCATCGGCATTCCCTTCACGGCCAGCAGCTTTTAACTTAGCCATTTTACGGGTTATTTTATTAAGTGCTTTTTTAAGTTCCCACACATAAACAACTTCAGTCATAAACGTATGTGTACGGTATTTATGAAGTAACCACGCAAGCCCAACGCTAGTAATAGCAACACCTATTAAGTTCCAATGAAAGTGGCTACCACTTTCATCAGGAAATAAAGCAATCAGCGTTTGCGATATAGCCAAGCTGCCTACAGCCAAACCAATACCACATCCTGCAATAACACGGTTTAAATGTTTACGGTAACGCGCTTTATTTATTTCAATGAGTTGCATAACAGCCTAAAAAGTTAAGTTTTAATATTTGCGAATGGCTATTGTAACTAAACCCCACATTTTTTATAAAATTATTTCACCCCTTTTTGATTTGCCACCCGTTATAGCTTTGAAAACACCCTAATTGTAGTGATCAATAAAATTTGGAGCGGCTTATGCACACACTTGAAGTACCTAACAACCCAGTATTTATTAAAACATCGACTGCCGTTATTGGCGGNCGGCGCCGCGATGACCTTTGCAGCTTTTGCGTTTATGCAATATTTAATAAGTGGCGAGCAACGCGCACCGGTTAAACCAGGGGACGATATTATAGTAGAAATTTTTCACCTCCCTGAGGATTCAAAAGTCAGGCATATACAAAAAATACAGCCGCCACCACCTATGCCTAAAGTGCCGCAAAAAGCTCCACCGCTTGATACATCAGCCGATCCTGTGTTGGCAATTAACGACTTTACGCCGATTACAATTGACGATTTTGGTGGCGACATTAACAACACCATTAATCGCCCAACAGGGGATGCAACACCCATAGTGCGCATAAACCCTAAATACCCAACCACAGCAGCGCGCGATGGTATTGAAGGTTGGGTGCAACTAAGTTTTAGTATTTCGCCAACGGGGGAAGTAATCGACCCAGTAGTTATTAACGCCGAGCCAAAGCGCACCTTTGACCGCGAAGCAATAAGAGCCATTAAACGCTGGAAATATCGCCCAAAAGTAATTGAAGGTGTGGCACAATTACAAACAGGTCAAACTGTACAGCTCGATTTTAAATTAGATAACTCTATTTAACGGACTAAACGCCTATGCTACTAAGTATTAAGTCATGGTTATTTGAAACGCCAAGCAAGGACTGCATGGCAAGTTATGCAAAAAGTGGCGACAATCGTTACTTAGAGCAGCTTATTGCCCTCTACAGTAACGACTTATACCACTACTCAGGGTCTGTTGGCCTTTGCGGATTAAAATTTGTTCAAACTAGGGGCGATTTAATCGCGGCGCGAGGTTTGTAACCTAGTGGGCTAAGTCAAAACCGAGCAACAAAGAGTAAATTGCCCCTAGGCAGAACCCGAAGGGCAGCGCCTGTTTGGCATTAATGCTGCGTTATCGCCTATTTATGGGGAATAACCACACCACATAGGCTCTGCCTTGCCTAAATACCAAACAGACTGCTGCAAATTTAATCTTGAAAGGTCAACAGACCCTATTACGCAATCTAATACGCATTTAGCATACGACGTAAGTCAACAAACATGGCTAAAAGTAATCGAAAAGCGCCACCTTTACCAAGCGCAAACCACACCCAAAGCGTGGTTATTTAAACTTGCCCGCAACACACTCATTGACGAATACCGCAGGCAACAGCACTTTGTAGAGCTTGACGAAAACACGCATTTAGCAGCACAAAATGATAAAAGCGAAAGCGATTTAAATAGTGGTGACTTAACTAGTGGAGACTCGCATATAGGCAGCTCAAATATAAGTTACGAAGCATTCGACGCCGCACTTAAACAACTGAGTTTTGTACAGCGCGAAGCCATTACATTACAACAAGAAGGCTTTTCGCTCACCGACATAGAACTTATAACGCAAAGCAGCCTCGAGACCATTAAAACAAGGCTGCGCTATGCCAAGCAAAACCTTAAACGTTTATTAGGAGCAAACAATGAACAAGCCTGATGAGCCGTTTGATCAAAAGCTCAAACAACACTTTAAAGAGCGAAAAGCGCGCACAACACTTACAAGCACTCAGCAAAAAGCGTTACTTAAAAAGGCCACGCACACAAAGCCTAAAAAGTTCGGCTTTACGCTACAGCTAACCAGCCTAGCCTGCGCACTCGGTGTGTTCGCCTTTATTGTGTTTGATAATAACAACGTAATAAATACAGAGCCTAAAACCGTACATAACACCGCACTTAACACTATAGATATTCACGACTATTCATTTATTAAAACACACGAAATAAACCAAGCTGGTAGCTACGCAAGCTCTATTACAGAGCAAAAACACGCGCTTGATAGTCAATTAGCTAACGATTTACGCCGCCACCAACAGCGCCACATAGAATACGGCACTCTAGTGAAGGTAGATAGCGACTGGTACATAGCCAGCTGTAATGATGAAATGCTCGTGCAAATAAAGCAGTCATTGTTGAGTGATTTAAAAGGTAAACATGCGGTTGAAAGTAATATAAATACGGGTGATATGCTCGCTATGGCGCATAACGGCAAAGGGCAGATTATTGCACTTAAACATGCGGGAGTTGGGGTTAAGCAGTGTGGGGCTTAGGTGGTTTGGCTCAGTTAAGATTGGTGGTAATTTAGATAAATATTACCACCGAGAACACAGAGGCGCTTCGCGCTGCACAGAGATAGTTAACTATCGCCCATGTAATCTAATGGTGAGGAAAGCTCGATAAAATCACGGTAGTGCTCTTTGGTAATTTCTTTATAGCCATCTTTTATGTAAATATAACTTAACCATAACAGTGTAATATTGCCAACCCTAGGCTTTCTCACATCAGCATTTGCTAAGTTTTGTTCAGCGCTATGAAGTGCCGTTACATTCTCACTACTTGAACTAACCATTGCAGCCAAAGAATTTGTTGTATTATTAAATACTCTGCAAAAGATACTATCAATAAATTCAGCTAGTTGTATAGAGTAATTTCCAGTAGCAAAATTATTATTTCTACTTGCCATTTGACCTAAGTAGAATGAATTTGTGTAAGATAATGGTTCAATAAAGTATTTTATCTCAGCTAGTTGTTGTACTTCTTGAATACTCTGTTTTAAAAAATTATTTAAGCTTATATTTCGTACTTCGCCCTTATGGTTTTTTCCATCTCGTTTAAACCTTCCTGTTATTACCTCTTCATAAAGTGAGTGGTCTTTTTCATAAATACAAAATAAGATAGCGAGAACGAGTACATCTACTTTTTTACCTCTTGGTAAATTTACAATAATGGCAGTAATTCGCTCAGTAATCTGAATGGCTGTTCTTGCTGATACCTGAAACGCATCTAAAACAACTGAGATATTAGCTAAAGCGGTTTCTGGTGTCTGTGTTCGAGGGAGTAGCTCAATATTTTTACTTTCTAAATACGCAGATTCAAATTTAGTTGTATCGCTATGTACTGATAAAAAGTCTTTTAAAACAGGACGCTTTAGACTATAGCGACTATTAAAAAAGCGACCTAAATAAACTTTGGCATCAAACCCTTGTCCATAAATTGACTTAATTGTATGTTGAAGTTGCTCAGTATCTGTTGCTACAACAAACACGATACCTTTAACATCAAAAATATGTTTAATCGTCTCTAACATTTCTACTGCATAACTTGGGCGACAACGATCTAACTCATCAATAAAAATAAATATGGGTAACGACTTACCTTCCTGCTTTTCAAACTTACTGACCCAATCAGCTAACTTAGCTTTTATTACTTCAACGCTTTTATTTTTAGCTTCATGATCTTTAATCAAGTTTTGTGCAAGCGCCTTTACTGCGGGTGAAAAGTCGCTGCTCGTCGGCTTATTAGAGTTTTGATTTTGGTCACTATCAATTTCTTCATCAGAAAATAGTAATGTGTGTAACTCATCTAAATCGATGCCTGATATTTTTTTAGTTAGACCTTGTGCAATAGCAGGTGCAACAGCCTTAAACATCGAAACGGCACTTTTAGGTATTGTTATATTAAACTTCGCCTGAAGTTGAAGCTGCTTTATAATACCTGCAATCACAGTTAAAAATGGGTCGTCTGAATAGTCTTGCTGCCATGCATCAATATAAACAACTGGGTAATGTACAATTAATTCCTGTGACCAACGCTTAAGAAAGTAGGTTTTACCTGCCCCCCATTCTGCATTTAAGTTTAATACATAGTTTTTCTTTTGTTCATCACCAGGCCTGCTTTCGTCAAATCCCTCTTGAGCCAATAGCCTTGATAAGAATGTGGCGTAGCGAGCACGATCTAATTTATCTGCAGGAAAATATTCTTCTAATGGAGGCTTAGTTGCTTTACTCCAATTGAATTCTTTAATCTCTTTCATTTAATTCCTTTTAAGTAGTCTTTTTTTCATAGTGCAATATAAAACGATCGCCGCTGAATTCTCCGAGCTAACGGCCGATGCGACAGCTATCTGTTCACCTACAATAAACACTACATATAACTAGCTTTCGGTGTGCTCATTGCATTAGCGATCCGTTGGGTTTCGTGCCACTCAACCCAACCTACGTACGCTATAAACGTGAGCCTAGCGCTAAACAAATTATTGTTAATGATTACTGCTTTAAAAGTCGCTTTTCTGGATTGTTTAAGTACTTTAAGCCAATGGTAACTATGCGTGTATGCACCATTGTTATAACGCGTATTTGCACATTACCAATAACAACAATATCGCCTTTACTGACTTCTCCTGAAAGCTTTTGGTTAATCACTTCTTCCAAGCTTATCTCTTCTGGGGCGTCTATTTGCATGTGATAAGAGTAAAATATATCACCTACCAACGTTACCCCTTTCACTTTAAGTTCGTTGTGCGCTAAGTGGCTATCTTGGTGGTTTGTTTTATCGGTTGCTGTAAAAACTAAATCAACAAAAGGTCTGTTATCTGGCTTTAAAACAACAAATAAGTGGTCGTTTGCTTTTAACTTAGTTGAGCCTCGTGGCGGGATGATTGACGGACCCCGTGTAATCATAGCAACAACCACACTCTCAGGAAGTGCAGCATGTGACAAACTGCGCCCAGAAACCCGAGAAACATCACTTAAGGTGTATTCTACAATTTCTATATCAATATCGTTTAGGGCTGTGATTTCGAGTGTTGCAGCGGCTAGGTCGGGCGGCGGCTCTACTAAATTTAGTTTTTTAGCCATCCAAGGCATTGTTGAACCCTGTAACGTGGCTGAAATTAATACCACGAAAAAAACAACATTAAAAATAAGCTCAGCCCCTGAAAGGCCAAATAGTAATGGGAATATAGCTAAAATAATGGGTACTGAGCCCCTAAGACCAACCCAAGATACAAACAGGGTTTCGCGATTATTAAAGCCAAACAGTTTTAAAATAGGCGCTACAGCTAATGGGCGTGCAACAAATATGAGCGCCAGTGCAATAAGCAATCCTTCTAGCCATACATCAACCAACGATGACGGGTTAATAAGGAGTCCTAATACAACAAACATGGTTATTTGCCCAAGCCATGCTAAGCCGTCATGAAAAAGAAAAATACCGCGTTTATATACAAATTTGCTGTTACCTAAAATAACACCCGTTATAAATACAGCTAAGAATCCACTGCCGCCGAGCGTTGCAGAAAGGCCAAAAGAAAGCAGTCCAAATGCGGTTACCATCACTAAATACAAACCCGATGCATTTAGTTTAATTCGATTAATAAACCAAACCGATACCTTACCAATTAAAAGACCACAAATAGCGCCAACACCCATTTGTTGAGCAAATAACTGTAGTAAATCCAGCCCTATTGGCATGTCGTTAACGAGCATTTCTAACAAACCAACCGTTAGAAAAATAGCCATTGGATCGTTCGAGGCACTTTCTATTTCAAGGGTAGATTTAAGCTTTTTGTTTAAGTGAATACCCGCACTTCGTAAAAGCGCAAACACTGCTGCGGCATCTGTAGAGCCAACAATAGCGCCCAGTAAAACACCTTGTAATATGGGCAGGTCTAAAATATAAGTGGCCACAAGGCCTGTAATTACAGCGGTAAATAACACCCCGACGGTTGCTAAAGCAGACGCGGGTTTCCACACTTGTTTAATTGAACTGGTAGGCGTTTGTAAGCCGCCATCAAATAGAATAATGGCAAGCGCAAGAGTACCCAAAGCATGTGCGGCCTCTGCGTTGTCGAATGAAATACCTGCAATACCGTCTTCACCTGCGAGCATGCCTACAAGTAAAAATAGCACCAGCACAGGTAAGCCAACACGTGCAGATAACTTGCTCGAGATCACTCCTAGTAAAATTAATATGGCACTAACGAGAATGATATTATCAATTGCAAACATAGTGTGGATTTACAGCCTTATATGAGTTATACCAATCCGCAATAATACTTAATCATTTTGCGGGGCTAAACGTGTCGCTACCTGTGTTAAAAAAATTCTCATTTAGAACAACTAAATAGCGAATTTTTTGCCTAGCTATCAACACGTTTTTCCAGCCTCAAAATAGATCACTTAATTAAGCGAATTGGTATTAAAAAGTAAGAATTTATAGCTATTAAAAAGCTTAAAGCTCATGCTATACAATAACCTAAAAAATATAAATACGGGTAATTAAGTCTATATTTAAGTGGTTTAGATAATAGAGAGAGTGTTATTGAACTTAATATTACTTAGCTTAGCTCCATTCAACTTAACTTTATTTGTTTTTAAAAACAAAAAACCTGCAATTAAGCAGGCTTTTCAATAATCGTAAGTTACAGGTATAACGTACTTACACTTTCTTTTAAAACGCTGCTTACAGTCTAATCTTATGAAAGTCCATGCTCGATATCCCTAAAGGTCCATTGACCATTAGGATCTGCTATATCAATTAACTCACACGCTTTTTTATTCCAAGCGGCTAGCCATGTAATATAATTTGTTAGTTGGTGATAAGCTCGGTCTGGCGCATCAGAGCGAATTCTAGACATTGAAAAACCTGAATACGTAGCACCACTTCCTACCCAACTAACAATTGATGAAACAGCTCCACCGCCTGGAACTACAAAACCAACAGTCGTTGTTACTAGCCCTAATATAGTCGCTGTTTTTTCAACAGCATTACCTGTCTTCATTATGTCGCCGCTTATAACAGGATGTAGCAAAGCCAACAAGTTAACTGCTTGTGGCTGATTAGAAGCAACTGCAATATCATTTGACGTTTTTGAAGTATTTGTAGGTGCACCTCTTCCTCGCATTGCAGGAAGTAAGCTATTAAAGGATTTTTGGCTACTATTACTTGTTGAAAAAGTAACTGATTGTGTACTTAAGCCACCTGCTTTAACTCTTTTTTCATCGCGTGGCGTTACAGTTGATTTATAAGTTCGTTGTAATCGACGATAAACAGCTGCACTACATTGCGTCATTTGTATTGCTAAAGCAGCTTGATCTTTAAAGGCTTTACCAATTGCACGTTCAGAAAGTTGCGTTAGCTGTGTTTTTTTCTTTAGCGCATGTTGACCGATAATAATATCCATAAAAATGTCCTTATTTATTATTTAATTGTCGAAATCATATCATTTAAAGTGAGGTAGAGAAATCCTAAGAAGTAAATTTCTGTAATCATTTTAGGTATAAGAAAAATTACTTTTTGAGTATTTAACTTGAGTTTCTTTAACTGAGGAATACCTTACATTTAAACGATGACTATCTGTAAAAATAAGCCCTTCACTAAGCTAACTTAGTGAATTATTTGCGGCTTAACATTACTAATATCACTGTTAATCGTAATCTCTACATTATCAGGTTTTATAGCAACATCGCTTAAACCCGTATTAGTGAAATACTCTTCGAAGCCCTGCTGATATTCAGGAAGAACCTGCTTATATGCAGTAATAAATAAACTCAGCTTTTTAGCTATAGTTGGATACTTAGCTGCAAGGTCTCGTAGCTTTTCAGGCTCAGAAAAAGCAAATTCGGCGTAAGTATTAAAGTCGTTCTCAATATTAGTTTTACCGTAGGTAGATAAAAATCCATTTTCATAATCAGGCCCTATACTTCTATCTTGCGTTAAAGCCTCATAATTCGAGGAAGCAGGACTCCAACTTTCAGGCAACAGACCTTGCCATGCAAGATTAACAAAAGGGGAGCGTAAATAAATCAAAGAACTAAGCTCGTGATGAACTCCCCGTAACGAATTTTCATAATTGAAGTTAGTACCGTTCTTATCTGAGATATTTGATAATATTATAGAATTTCTTGAATATGTTCCCCCCGCTTCAGCCCCCTCCATGAGCATAGGTCCTGAAATATAAATAGCATTAATAAATTTGGAAACAAAGCCTTCAGGATAAACCTCCAGCGCGGTTTCAATGCCATCAAGTGACTCTGAAGAATCCTCCAAAGAAGTGCTTTCCATTTCAAGTGTAGGCGGCTTGCCTCCAATTCCTAAAAATTGTTCAGGAAAAAATAAACGAGTATCGCCAGCTCGGATATCTAATTGGTATGTTTTACCTAAGCGCTTAGCTTGTTCTGATGCACTTTCTAAGTAAGTACATCCACTGAGAAAAAATAAAAAAACAATTGAAAATATTCTCACTAAATAAACCTCTTTTAATGGGCGTGTCTAAGTGTTGCAACTGGGACTATAGAAGTGCTAAATCTAACAACTGCGGGTAATACAGCGGGAATAACTACTGCTCTAGCAGAACCCCATAATACAACTCCCCTCGCGGTCATCCCTGCAGCTGCAGCAAAACTAGCGGGATCATCAGCGACTCCTGCACCTAATGTGACGTAATCTTCTACTAAAGTACCAATAACAATTAATGTAGCTCCAGCAAATAGTCCTATAGCTAAAGGCTTATCCCATACACTACTGCCAGGGTTATGTTCTCTAGCACTTTTACCATCTGAGCCCGTAAATGTTACTTCTAAAACAAACGACACTTTTTCAGCTATATAGTTAAATTGATTAATTTTTCCTTTTAATTGAGGGAGCTGCACTTCATATTTTAATTTTGGTATTGGTGAATTTGATGTGACTTCAATTCCCAGTGATGTAGTTGGGCTGTTTGGAGTCGTACTCTTAGAGACAATATTAGTTCCGAGCGTTAACTTTTTAGTTTTTTCGTCGAAAGCTAATTTTGTTTCACTAATTAATGCTCCAAAAGCTTTATTAGCTTGAGATGTTACCGTCGCCTCTAATTTTTTATCGTTAACTACGTAATTAACAGGATATTTATCTACACTAGATAAAATAATATTACCTGTCATTTTAATTTCCACTATAGCATTAGGAAGTACAATTGGAGGTTGCCTTATATCATCTAACTTATAGCTTAATGAAATTGGCGAAGTGATTTTAGGGAGTTGTTTTTGTGAAGACTCATTAACTGTATTAAATGCTCTGGCATTTTGCTTAATTTTAATTTGAGAAATATCTAAAGAAGGTATGAGTATTTTTTGCCCTGGATAAATTAGGTCGGGGTTAGTTATAGGTTTATTAGTAATAGCCACAACTTCTTTTCGGTTATTAAACTTCCATAACCTAGGCCATTCCATTGGGGATCCTAGGTGCTTAGAAGATATATCCCATAATGTATCACCTTTTTTTACAATGTATTCCTTTACCATTTTTATTCCTAATATATTTAAATTCCATTATGGGCATAAATATACGAGGACAAATCCACCATGTCAATTTAGCTTCACTCTATTGGATGATATTCATCTATAATTTTAATAAACTGAAATACCTTTTGTAATTTCAGTTTAATTAAGCATTGTATAATATTAAAAAGCCTGCAATTAAGCAGGCTTTTGAGTGTTTGGAATTGTCGTATTCTAAAATGCGTTTATAACACTATTATGCTTGTTACTAAGTACGCTAAAAACGTAAGGCCACCACCAAATAAGGCATACGGTAGCTGCGTTTTAACGTGGGTGAGTAAGTCACACCCCGATGCAATA
>NZ_AUTP01000163.1:0-19115 GCF_000498075.1 Pseudoalteromonas sp. TAB23 | reverse complement strand
GGTAATCCCCCCATTTTTAATGGAGGCTATCTGTAGAATCTTCGTTGTTTAACTTTTCCAGTTTTTGTATGGGGGTTATGCCACCTATCCCCATGTTAGGCCGTTCATTATTATAAGCCCATAACCAATCGGTTGCTTTATCTTGTAACTCACTAATATCACTGTAAATATAATGACTTAGCCAGTCATACCTAACCGTACGATTAAACCGCTCTACATAAGCATTTTGTTGCGGGTTACCTGGTTGAATAAATCGTAATTCAATATTATTATTTAACGCCCACTCTGCTAATTTATGGCTAATATATTCAGGCCCATTGTCACACCTGATAGCTTTTGGCTTTCCACGCCATTCTATAATTTGATTCAGCGAGCGGATAACACGCTCAGCGGGGAGTGATAAGTCAGCATCTATTGTGAGTCCTTCTCGATTGAAATCATCAATCACATTGAACAAGCGACACCCTCTGCCATCAGATAATTGGTCGTGCATAAAATCCATTGACCAACATTCGTTAATGGCATCAGGTACAGCCAATGGCTCAGGCTTCTCCCTTGTTAGACGTTTTCTAGGCTTTATTCGCAGATTCAACTCAAGCTCACGGTAAATACGATAAACGCGCTTATGATTCCACGTGTAGCCTTTAACATTGCGTAAATATAAAAAACATAAACCAAATCCCCAATTACGCTGACATTGGCTTAAATCCAATAGCAACGCTGCAATCTTCTCATTTTCATCAGATAGTTTAGGCGTATAGCGATAGCATGTTTCACTTATCATAAAAGTGCGACAGGCTGAGGCAATACTCATTTTATTTGTGCTAACGACTTCATGTGCCAATACTTTGCGCTCAGAAGCCTTTACCACTTTTTTGTCATTGCCTCTTGAATGACCTCAGATTTTAGCCGCTCTTCAGCATACATTTTCTTTAAACGGCGATTTTCATCTTCAAGCTCTTTCATTCGTGTCATTAAAGACGCATCCATGCCGCCGTATTTAGCGCGCCATTTATAAAAGGTTGAGTTGCCCATGCCATGTTCACGGCATAGCTCAGGAATAGGCACGCCGCTTTCTGCTTGTTTTAAAATAGCGAGGATCTGACTGTCTGTAAAATGTGCTTTTTTCATAATTTTCTCCTGTGTTTACAATAAGAGAAAATTCTACGTTTGGCATCTATTATTTTTAGGGAGGATTACCGAGAAAATAATAAGCGATTAAAAATAATCGAGAGCTTATCTTTAATGCTGAAAAAACTAGATTTTTCTGTAGTAGCTGAAGGAATCGAAACTGAAACCCAGCATCAGCTATGTAAAAAATTAAATATAGACTACTTACAAGGTTTTCTCTTTTCAAAGCCTATACCTGTAAACGAAATTAATTTGCTGCTCGATGACTATAGTAAAAAAATAAGCCTTTAATAAATAGGTTATTTTGAGCCTTTGTAAAATTGAAGCTTAAATCAAACATCTGTGTAACCTTAAGCTAAAAACCTTTGGTTTGTGCCACATACTCAAACTAAAGGCTCTCCAATTGGCACAGCCTAGCGGGTTAAAACCTAAAACACATGCAAATCAGCTGTGTTTTTCCAAATGCTGACCGATGACAGCCAATACTTTTTCTTTTAACTCTGCTGCCTGGAAGCTTCCTTTTACAAGGTAACCTTTAACAAAATCGTGTGACATTATAATCTTTTTTTCTTCTTCTCTTTCTGATGAGCTAAACATCATAACCACACACGAGCTGATTTCTATCATCTTCCTCAGTTTAGAAAACTCTTCTAAAAACTGAATACCATTGACTCTTGGCATATTGATGTCCAAAAATATGAGTATTGGAGGAAATCCATCAGGGTACTCTTTTCTATTAGCTTCATAATTTTCTAGAAATTCTAATGCTTCCTGGCCATCTTTTTTTTCAAAAATTGTAAGATCTAATTCAGCCTCTTTAATTAATCTTTTAAGAATATACCGGTCAACTTCATTGTCATCGACAATTAATATAGGGGGTTTAATTTTTGTCATGTTAGCTTATCCATTGGTATTATTATTTTAAACGTCGTACCTTCATCAGAGCTTTGCAGTGATATTTCACCATTTAAATACTCAATATGTTTTTTAACCAGCGCCATCCCTAAACCAGAGCCTGTGCTCGTCTGTGCATGAAATCGCTTAAACATATCAAACACTTCACTTTTATGCTTTTGTGGTATTCCCATTCCGTTATCTGTAACAGTAATAAAAAACGTCTCTTGCTCATTAAAAATATCACAGCGGACATAAGGCGAGTCTTTATTTCTATCGTAATACTTCAATCCGTTTGAAATTAAGTTTTCAATAATTTGAGCAAAACGCGCTTTTTCAGACCTTATAGGTGCTGATAGATTAATTGTTGTTTCGAGCGCACAAGGATTATCTTTCATGAGCCAAGACAGTCGTTCTTTCATATCAATAATTAACTGATTAAAGTCAATTAAATCTTTATCCTCATTACCAATTTCAGCTTTGGCTAACAATAAAATATCAACAACAAGTGTTTCTAACTTTTCCATTTGTTGATAAATAACCAGTGCATTTCGGCTTGCCTCCTCTGTGTCTCCCGCTTTTATATCTTCGATAACAAAATTCGCTAAGGATTTAGCCCCTGACAGCGGTGACTTCAGGTCATGGGAAGCCCGATAAGCAAACTGGGCAAGCTCATCATTTGCTTGCTGCAGGGAAGCTGTTTGGCTGTTTATAATCTCTTTGAGTTCAATACTGTTTTCAATATTTAAAAGAACATTTTTAATTCGTTGTCTGGCCGCGATAACGAGTGCTTTTAATTCACCCGACGTTTTTATATCAAGTTCATCGTCTAGATTAATATTGCTTTCGGGCTTACTTGATAAAAGTAGAGTTAGATTTCGAATAGAGCTGGATATTGTGCGAGAAAGATAACTTATAAAAAGAATATTAATAAAAGATATGATTATAACAAGTGGAATTAACGTCATTAGTATAAACGATACTGTTTTTCTGATTGGTTCTTCAAACATCTCAGAGTGTTTGTTAAAGCTATCAAGTGCAACATTAAGGTTTAATAAAAAATCATCTCTGCTGAGTTCACCTTTATTATATTGAATAACTGACAATAGTGCTTTATCCGCAATTTCTATATCGTTTTCACAAATTGTTAAAGTTTGCTCTGTGTTAATAAATTTCATAACAGCATAATTTAATGGGTTTATTTCTTCAATATATTCAATCGGTTGCTGCCTAATTAACAATATATCTGACTCAATGGTATTTATATCTATGGGGATATTGTTTTCTATTTTTTTAACTGACTTGGTAAGTTGATGTGTATATTTTAAGTGAAGAAAATTAAGTTGGTGAAACTTAGCTCCTTTAGCTATTTCAAAAGCGGAATAAACAGTAATGCTTACCTCTGCTGCAGTTAAAATCACAATAAGCATCAATTTTCTGGAGATATGCATATACGACACCTATTTTAGCTACTAACCCAATAGTTTTTGCGTAACACTATAATAATTATAGTATTTATAACCTTAGGTATAGCAGATTTTATCTTTTTTACTAGGTGAACTATAAATAACAATTTATGTTTAGCTTTGTTCGCTTTTTATACCAAGCTTCTTTTTTAGCTTTTCTTGCCACTCTACAGCAAGCTCTGGCAAAGTTAATGCTTCTAAAAGTATGTCTTCATAACCTACATATTTTTTATCAAAAAACGCTTGAAACAGCTTTTTAACTGATATGTCGTGCGAGGCTTTCTTCTCGATAACAACACTATCACCCGTTTTTGCAACGCCCTGCTCTAGTACCCTAAAATACACGCCAGTGCAGTAATGCTGCGTAAACAGTTTAAGGCTGTTTTTATTATTAAGGGCGATAGCTAATTTAAAACAAGGCACACGAGGCTGGCTTACTTCAAGCAGTGCAGTACCAATTCGAATATGGTCTCCTATGTGTATATTCGCTTCATTAAGGTCAGAAATCGTGAAGTTTTCGCCAAATATACCGCTACTTAAGTTCTCGTTTTCAAGAGTCTTCTGCCAGTACTCATAATGATTGTGCGAAAAAGCATATACCGCTTTATCTACCCCGCCGTGATTAACTAAATCAGCTTGCTCGTCACCTATAATGTTTAGTTTTTCAATCACTACAGGTTCGTTAGTTGGGGTTTTGAATATTCCCGTTTTCACCTCTTTACCATTATGAATAAGAGTTTTAATTTTAGAGATATTAGTCGAGATGATTTTCATTGCGATACCAACGGATGAGGAAGTAAAGATTAATTATGCAGGTTTTAAAATTATTATAAATAAATTTAAGCAAAAATGACCGCTTAAGACTAAGCAGTCATTTCACAATATACAGTTTTTATTATTCTGCTTGTTTTAAAAAATACGTTTCGGCCAGTCCGTTATGTATTCCAGCTAAGTCTATTTGTATTTCATCGATAAAGTCATGCAACAGACCATTTTTAAGTACTCGTACGTCTTTATTTTCTAACTCAATAATTGCATCATCAATTGATTTAATAATTTCTGTTGAGTTTGGCAAAGGTAAAACCAATGCTTTTAATTCATTCATGCAAAATAAAATTGACCGAGGGAATACTTTGCTGTGCATCACAAATTCTATTACATCTGCACGCTGTACTCTAACGCCCATTTCTTGGCGATACATTTGATAAGCACTTAATGAGCGCAATAAACTGATCCACTGAATATTATCAAACGGTTTTACTTTTTCTTCATTAGTAATTAACGTAGCAGAGCGAATATCTAAAATTCGCGATGTCATGTCTGCGCGCTCTATAATCGAACCAAAGCGGATAAAAACGTAGCCCTGATCATGATTAATTGTGGCATCTAACGCCCCAAATATTTGATGGGCTGAATCTATAATCTTTTTTAAATAATCAAAACGTCCGCGCTTTGTTATCCCTTCTTTTTGATTGTCTTTTACATAATAATACAGAGAGTTAATTTCTTCCCATACATCTCGAGGAATTACATCGCGGATTGTACGCGCGCTTTCTCGTGCCGAAGTAATAGAGTTTAAAATTGACGAGCTGTTATCACTACCAACAAGTAAATACCTTAATGCTTTTTGTTCAGTAAAATCAGTATGGTTTTCTGAATACGCTTTACGCACACCAATAATATCAATTAATGGCTCCCAGCCGGTACATACGCCTTTGGGTAAGTCCATCATCAGTAAATTGTTAACGTTGATTAAACGAGCTACATTTTCCGCGCGCTCAATGTATCGAGATACCCAATATAAAGTTTCGCCTACTCTTGATAACATATTATTTAGCCTCTTCGTCAACAATCCAAGTATCTTTACTGCCACCACCTTGTGATGAATTAACCACCAAAGAGCCTTTAACCATAGCAACACGCGTTAATCCGCCAGTGGTAACTTGCGTATCTTTACCTGATGATAAAATAAACGGTCTTAAATCGGTATGTCGACCATCTGGTTTATTACCATCAAATGTTGGTACTGTTGATAAATCTAATGTTGGTTGAGCTACCCAGTTTCGTGGGTCCGCTTTAATTTGAGCAATACACGCTTCTTGTTCTTTTTTAGTCGATTTAGGACCAATTAATAATCCATATCCGCCAGATTCATTTGCTGGTTTAACAACAAGCTTATCGATATTTTTAATCACATGGTCGCATTCTTTCGGGTCTAAACATTTGAACGTTGGGACATTAGCAAGTTTAGCTTCCTCGCCTAAGTAGTACTTAATCATCTCAGGTACATAGCCGTAAACTACTTTGTCATCAGCAACACCTGCGCCTGGTGCATTAACCAAAGCAACATTACCTTTAGACCAAGCACGCATTAATCCAGGAACGCCAAGTTGGGATTCTGGTAAAAAGGCTTCTGGGTCTAAAAACAAATCATCTATACGACGATAAATAACATCAACTCGTTGTAGCCCTGTGATTGTTCTCATGTATACACAGTCATCTTTTTCAACAACTAAATCGCGCCCTTCTACCAGTTCGCAACCCATTTCTTGGGCAAGGTAACAATGCTCAAAATAAGCGGAGTTAAACACCCCAGGAGTAAGTACCACGACTTCTGGTTTATCTTGTGGACGAGGCGACATTGCCGCTAGCATATCAAATAATTGTGAAGGGTAATCATCAACAGGTAAAATCGATACTTGCTCAAATAATTCAGGGAATACACGCTTCATTACAGAGCGATTTTCAAGCATATAAGATACACCAGAAGGAACACGCAGGTTATCCTCAAGCACATACATTGTACCGCTACCATCGCGTACTAAATCTGAGCCACAAATATGCGCCCATATTTTATTTGGCGGGTTTATTCCCACGCATTGCTGGCGAAAGTTAACTGATTTTTCTAGTAACCCTTTTGGAAAAACACCATCTTTTATTATTTTTTGGTCGTGGTATAAATCATCTATAAAAAGGTTAAGCGCTTCAACACGTTGCTTTAAACCAACCTCTACGCTTTGCCATTCTTTTTTACCAATAGTTCGAGGGATAATATCAAACGGCCAGGCTCTATCAATCATATTACCTTCGTTGTAAACCGTGAAAGTAATACCCATTTCTTTAATTGCTAAATCAGCAACCGCTCTGGCTTTTACTAATTCTTCTGCTGATAAATTAGCAAAAAATTGTGCTAATTGTGTTCCATGCGATCTAACGTTTCCTTGTGCATCAATTAATTCATCAAAGAAACCTTTTGTTTGGTACGCTTTCCAATCAATTTTCATACACTCTTTCACCTTATCCATCATCATATATGACGTAGTTAAACTGCTATTCCATTCGAATCATATCAACTGCTACATCAAGCAATTGACTACCGCCACCAAATACCACTCCTTTTAAAGGAGTTACGTCAGAAAAGTCTCGCCCTACGGCTAGAGTAATATGCTGATCGCGTGGTAAAACATTATTTGTTGGATCAAAATCAACCCAACCAAAGTTTGGAACAAATACCGCAAACCATGCATGAGTTGCATCTGCACCTTCTAGCTTTTCTTCGCCTTCTGGTGGCATAGTTTCTATGTACCCACTTACGTATCGACCTGCTAACCCTACGCTGCGTAAGCATGCAAGCGCAAAGTGTGCAAAGTCTTGGCAAACGCCCCTTTTTTGTGCAAAAACAGTGCTCAAAGGCGTACTAATTGTTGTAAAACCAGGATCATAATGAAATTCATGAAAAATTCGTGCCATTAAATCTTTGCATGCAGAAATTATATTTTTGTGTGCATCAAACGAAATTAATGTGTATTCCTTAATTCCTTTATCTATTGGAATAAGTTGTGAAGGTAGTACAAATTCAGACGTTTTTAATAATTCCGCCGTATTTGGTTTAACCAATAAATCACGTACTTTTCGCCAAGCAATATCAACACTCTCTAAATTGCTATTAGCGCCGACTAACAGTTCTACCTCGCTGATCATCGTTACTTTAAGTTTTTTATGCTGTATTGCTATTTCAAACGCTGTTACCTGATTATTAAAATAATCAGTAAATGTTTGTAAGTAAGTCGGTGTAGGTTCAATTTCTACACGACTACTGTGGCATATTTGCCCGCGATTCGTTTTTGGCGTTAATCGCGCTTGGTTTTGACACAAACTAACAAAGTCTGAATAGTTGTATGTAGTCGAGTGCTTTATTTTATATTTCACGATTGAGCTTGCTCAATATTAGTCCAGTTCAATTTATTTGCCGTTTGGGTATGAGAAAAATACTGTAGTAATAATACATCACAAAATGTATCTAAGTTCATACGCGTATTATGGTTAAATTCGATTAACTGGTTACGTTGTCCATTTTCACTTTTTTGTAGGTAATCTTTCTCAGTTACATAACAACTTGTTTTAGATAGTAAAATTGCTTTTTCGTGTGCCGCAATTACGCCTTGTCTGCGTTTTGTGGGTAAATGCTTACACAACTTATTAATTTCCTCTAACTGAAATAATAAAGAACGTGGGTATTCAGCATCTAAAAGTAATAGCTCAAGCCCTGTACCAATGGTTTGATACATTCTATATCGGCGCTTATGCGTAACTAAACTAACTTGGCAACTTAGCACTGCTTCAAGTAAGCCAAGCTCTTCGGGCTCGTCTAACTCTTTGGTTAATAAAGCCGCACTTAGTGATGTTATTTGTAAGCTACGCTCTACTCTTCTGCCCATTTCGAGTAAAAACCAGCCATTACTATTTGGCATACAATCTGCAATCGAGCCATTAAAAGCCATAATTGAGCCTATAACTCTATCTAGGCTGCTTTGCATTGCACGCGTTGGAATATTAATATTTACATTTTTAAATACTTTAATTTGCTCATTAATATCATCAATTATTCGGCGGCTATCATGAGATAGTAATTCTTGAATTTGCACCGACGCATTTGCAATGTACTTTAATGTATTAATAATACTGCCAGCGCATTGCTCGTCTGCAAGGAGTTGAAAGGCGGTTTCTTTAGACAGATTTACATCAATGCCATCTAGTTTTAAATCAGGTTCTATATAGGGATAAACAATATATTGCGACCTAATGGCATTAGAAAGCCGTGCAACTATACTTTTTCGTATTGAATCTGGGTAAACAGAAAACTCGGTGTACTTGTCTATAAAAATACGCAATATACGTATGGTGTTTTCGCAGCGTTCTAAGTATCGACCCAACCAAAAAAGGTGCTCAGCCGTACGGCTCGAAATAACCCCTTCAAGTAGCGTTACATCCATTCTTTTTCTAATTGGCACCGGTGGATTATGCTCGCCTAAATCAACTCTATCGGCTGTATTTATCCATGTATCTTTGATCCAACCAGATATTCTCGGGTTGTTACTTTTTTCGTTCGAAAAACACAGTGCTGAAGGAAGTACTTCTACGCCATTTTCTGTGGTTAATGCATAACACCTAAACACCACTGGCTTGGAGATTAATTGCCCGTCATGCCAAAATGGTGCACTGCTAAAAGAAGGCTTTTCTTGGAAAAAGTAATTATCGGGTTCTTTGCTAATAAGTAGCTTTATTTCTTGCTCGTCTAACACTCCATCTAACTTAAGTGTAGGGTCTATAGCAGATAGTAGTTCGAGGTTATTCCAATCAATGGCTTGCGCTTCTTTTACACTTAAGTAATTTGGCTCACCTAACAACAGCGGTTGTTTTAAAATTTGCTGCGATAACTTTTCTAAGTTGCATTTTATTGAAGGTGACGAGAGCACACCACTACCAAACGGGTTTAAAACCTTAACCGACCCTTGTCGTACAGATTGTAATAAGCCCGGAATACCATGAAGTGAATATTCAGTTTGCTCTAAAGAGTCAATACAACGATCAGAAACCCAGCGTAAAATGACATTAATTTTACCCAAGCCTTGTAACGATTTTAAACAAACGTCACCACCACGTACGGTTAAGTCGGCGCTTTGTACTAATGTATAGCCAAAGTAGGTAGATAGGAATGCATGCTCGTTGTAGTTAGGGTCATCAATTCCTTGGGTTAGAATTACAATTCGTGGGTCATCCATATAGTGGGTATATTCATTAATACCCTCTTGGAATAGGTTTAAAAATTCTTTAATTTGCTGAACATTACATTCGGCAAATTCTTCAGCCATTACACGCCTTGCAATAATACGGCTTTTAATTAATAGCCCTAAGCCTAACGGGCACTGACAATGATCGCTTAATACTTTAAATTCGCCTGTTGGCGTGCGGTAAACATCTAATGCAGTAAAAAATAGTGTTAATTCGTTACTAGGTAAGCTAAAACCTTCGCGTAAGTAATTAGGGTCTTGAAAAAGCTGCTTTGCAGGAATATGACCATCAACTAATAATGTTTGGTCACCGTAAATATCTTGCTGAATTTTATTTAATAAAAGGGTTCTCTGTTTTATTCCCTCTTCGAGCAACGCCCAATCAGCTTTAGATAACATAAATGGCAACGGGTCGAAGTGCCACTGCTTATTGCTTTCATTTTTAATATTGCCATTTTGTAGCAATTGGCTTATTTCTGTAGCGCGGCTACTAACATCATCTGCTGTTAGACTAGCTAAACGCTTAAATAAAGTATCCCAATGGTCTGGGTTTAAACCACTGTGGTTTGCTAGTTCATCATGTCCATGTGATTTATCAAGGTATAAAGACAACCACTCAGGCAATTCCGGCATCGCGTTATTGTTAATATACAAGCTGAAAGCGCTCCAATTTATAGTAAATAGCCGTGTTCATAATGATGCTTTAAAAATATTTAG
This sequence comes from Pseudoalteromonas sp. TAB23, assembly GCF_000498075.1. Taxonomy (NCBI): domain Bacteria; kingdom Pseudomonadati; phylum Pseudomonadota; class Gammaproteobacteria; order Alteromonadales; family Pseudoalteromonadaceae; genus Pseudoalteromonas; species Pseudoalteromonas sp. TAB23. Next base: position 8,836 of record NZ_AUTP01000163.1, on the reverse strand, counting down.
TCATTCCACTTTAAATAATTTCAAAGTGGAATGACACAACTATCAATTATTATTTAAAGTTAGGCTGCCTGCGTAAATCCAAGGTATTTGGATAATCAGGATTACTACTTTCTTCATCAGGTACCACGTATTCACTTGCGCTTTGCGCCGATTGAAAACTATGCGTAACCGCCGATGGGCTCCAGCTTGGTTCTGCTGATGCAAGTAACGATGGTGTATGCCCATGCTCCCAAAATCTTGCAACTCTGCGCCCTTCAGCTTCAAATGCATTAACCGGTAGCGTTTCAGGGTTACGACCCCCAGCATGGCTCACATGATATACAAAGCCTCCAACTGAACGACCTTCCCACGTATCGATTAAATCAAAAACTAATGGAGCATGTACGCCAATAGTTGGGTGAAGCGCTGTAGGTGGTTGCCAAGCTCTGTATCGTATACCCGCGACCATTTCATCTTTTGCTTTACCTTTAACCGGTTTAAGCGGCACTCTTCGACCATTACACGTTACAACATAGCGATCGCTCATTGTTCCTTGTACTTTTATTTGTACTCTTTCTAATGACGAATCTACATAGCGCGCCGTACCCGACGCACTTGCCTCTTCGCCTAGTACATGCCAAGGCTCGATTGCGGTTCTAAGCTCAAGTGTAACGTTATCAAGTTCTCGCGTTCCACATACCGGAAACCTAAATTCAAAAAATGGATTTAACCAACTTAACTGAAATTGAAAACCTGCTTGTTGTAAATCGCGGCTTACTTCAGCTAAATCGTTTTCTACATATTGTGGTAATAAAAACTTATCGTGTAACTCTGTACCCCAACGTATTAATGGCTTGTGGTAAGGTTTTTTCCAAAACCAAGCAAGTAAAGTACGCAACAGTAGCATTTGCACTAAGCTCATTTGAGAATGTGGAGGCATTTCAAAGCCTCTAAATTCTACAATCCCTAAACGACCTGTGGCTGAGTCGGGTGAATAGAGCTTATCAATACAAAATTCTGCTCTGTGTGTATTACCCGTTAAATCCACTAATAAATTACGAAGTAACCTATCAACTAACCAAGGTTCAGGCACCTCACCTTCGGGCATATGCGAAAAGGCAATTTCTAGCTCGTATAAAACTTCATCACGGGCTTCATCCACTCGCGGCGCTTGGCTTGTAGGGCCAATAAAAAGCCCCGAAAATAAATACGACAAACCAGGATGATGCTGCCAATAGGTAATAAAACTTCTTAAAATATCAGGTCTGCGTAAAAATGGGCTTTGCTCAGGTGTTTCGCCACCAAGCGTTACGTGGTTACCACCACCAGTACCAGTATGGCGACCATCTGCCATAAACTTATCGGTACCTAATCGGCATTCTTTTGCTAAACCGTATAACGTTGTGGTTCGACTGACTAATTGATCCCACGATGTTGAAGGATGAATATTTACTTCAATAACACCTGGATCTGGCGTTACAGCGTATTTTTCTACGCGGCTATCTTTAGGTGGGCTATAGCCTTCAATAACAAGCGGCATTTTAAGTTCTTTAGCCACACTCTCTATACTACTTATTAAACCCATGTAATGTTCAAAATGACTTGTTGGTGGCATAAATATATATAAACGCCCCTCTCTCACTTCCATTACAAGCGCAGTTTTAACCATTTCTTTACCAATAAAGCCCTTTTTAAGCTTTTTAGCTTTGGTAAAATTTTCTGGAATATCAAACGGGTCGCGGTCAATAATATTGCCGCTCCACTCAAGGCTGTCTAAAGGTAGGCGATAACCAAGTGGTGATTCACCCGGCAATAAAAAACAATGACCCCGTTTGAACTCCCACGTACACGACTGCCAACAGTTTTTACTATCGTTCCATTTTAAAGGTAGAACATAGCCAACAGGCTTTTCTATGCCTTTATCCATTTTAGCTAAAAAGCCTTTTCGGCTCATTGCATGGAGAAGTTCTGGTTGATCTGGCTTTATTTCGGTAGGTAATGAGGCTTCTTGCCACATGTGATATAAAATATCTTCATAAGCCGTAGTAAGTGCCTTGGTTTCAAGACCAAGTGAGTCACACAGTTTATCAGCAAACTTTTTAGTATCGGTATGATCAAATTTATAATCTTTATTAGGATCGGCTAATAGTGCAGCATCTTGCCATAAAGGCTCGCCGTCTTTGCGCCAATAGCACGCATATTGCCAACGTGGTAATGGCTCACCCGGATACCATTTACCTTGTCCGTAATGAGTAAAGCCACCTTTTGTGTATACTTTATTCATTTCTACAAATAAATTTTGAGCTAATATTCTTTTTTCTTTACCATCGGCATCAGTGTTCCACTGAGGATGTTCCATATCGTCAATAGAAATAAACGTAGGTTCGCCGCCCATGGTTAAATGTATATTTTCTTCATTGTAAACATTGTCAACGTGCTGACCTAAGCGGTTAATTGCCGCCCACTGCGCCTCAGAATATGGCTTAGTTACACGTGGGTCTTCGTGTACACGCGTTACTTTATTATAAAAGCTAAACTCAGATTTACAGTCGTCTATACCGCCTGTTACCGGCGCCNCGCCGAGCTTGGCTCTGGCGTACATGCCAATGGAATATGACCTTCACCAGCAAATAAACCCGAGGTAGGATCAAGCCCTATCCAACCTGCACCCGGAATATACACCTCGGTCCATGCATGCAAATCGGTAAAGTCTTCTTCTGGACCACTTGGACCATCTAATGATTTTTGATCTGAGGTTAGCTGGACTAAATAGCCCGATACAAATCGAGATGCCAACCCTAAATGACGAAACAGTTGTACTAACAACCAAGCAGAATCACGACACGAACCTGTTTTTTTACTTATTGTTTCGTTTGCCGTTTGCACACCGGGTTCTAAACGAATGCCATAACCTACTAATTCATAAATAGCTTGATTAACAGCCACTAAAAAATCAACGCTTCTAAGCGGCTCTTTAGGATTTAAAGATTCAATTAACTCTTTAAATTTTGGACTGGCTTTGCGTTTTTTTAAATAAGGAGCGAGCTCTGACTTTGAAATAGCATCGTAAACAAATGGGAAGTTTTCGGCATAATCTTCTAAAAAGAAATCAAAAGGATTAATAACCGTTAGTTCGGCGACCAAATCGACCGTAAAACTAAATTCGGTAGTTGGTTTGTTAAACACCACCCTCGCTTGGTAATTACCAAAAGGGTCTTGTTGCCAATTTATATAATGATCTTCTGGAACTATTTTTAAAGAATAACTTTTAATTTTTGTACGGCTATGTGGCGCTGGACGTAATCGGAATATATGCGGCCCCATATTAACTGACCGATCGTATTTATACTGAGTATGGTGCGAAATCCCAACTGTAATTGTCATCTATTAATTCCCCTTTAATAATGTATGGCCACAATATAACGCTGAAAATATTATTTGGACTAATTCACCTGAGCAATTTTTATACCAGCAAACTTATAAATTAGTGCTCCTCATCCATTTGCCGACTCATACACAAAGCAACGCCATGCATAAAGGTTTTGACCAAATTAATAGAAAAAACACACCAACTCTGTAAATATTAAACTTGGTGTAATTTATACCATCAATTTTAGATTTTTAATGGTGCAGATAATGCACCAAAATAGTGCTTAAAAATAACTTACAATTAAAACTAGTTAATTTAAAATATTGAAATAAAACAAATAATGTTAATTTTTTAAAATACTTACTCCGTTATTTATAACGCTAAACAGGTATAATTAAAAGTATTTATTTAGAGTTTAATAATCATTAAATAGTAAGAAATAGTTCACAATAAAGCTGCTGTTAAAGTAAGTAACGGTGCTATACTAGATCGATTTTTAACCGCTTACGTTACAGTAAAACTAACAATCTCGATGGGATAAAACAAGCAACTTTTAATACATAGATGCTTAACTTTAAAGATTAGTTTTGCAGTGGTGTGTTTTAATTTCAAACAAAACAGAACACGTCCAATTTGAAAAACCAACACATCTCACTAACCTGTTAATTTTTCATTATCATCAATGCTAAAGGTAATGCAGCACTAGGGCGTGTTGTTCTTTGGTGGTTGAATTTGCAGCAGTGTGTTTGGTATTTAAGCAAGGCAGAGTCTATGATGTGTGGTTGTTCCCCATACATAGGCGATAACGCAGCATAAATGCCAAACATGCGCTGCCCCTGGGTTCTGTCTAGGGACGATTGACTCTTTGTTGCTCGGTTTTTACTTAGCCCACTAGGTTACAAACCTCGCGCCGCGATTAAATCGCCCCTAGATTGAACAAATTTCAATCCCAAAAATCAACACGGCCTAGCGTATTTTCAGATTTTTTAAATCAACCCAATCTACCTAATAGGATATTTTCTTATGCAAAAGCTAACAGATGTCGGTGAAAACTTAGTTAATGGTATAGCATCTCGTTATAACCTCAGTCACGATGCAGTAATTCACATGTTAGTTAGCGTTAATAACGGCGGTTGCTCAATGGCACAGTTTAATTGCCCAGAACTTGGTGGTTCTGGTCAATGGATGCGTGGCGGAATGACAATGGTTGGCGACATGTTTAACAACGGTTTAAAATCAACCGTTGATAACTTGTGCAACGAACTTGCTAATATATTGAGCAATAACCAAATATTTCCGGTTATTCCTGCAGGAACGCCTGGCAGCAATCAATGGTGGCCAGGTAATCTAGGCAGCCCATTTAGCAGTGGTGCGCAAAATAATATTCGCTACGCTATATTCCCTAATCGCTTAGCCGTTGAATTAAATGGACAAGTGAGCGTATACGACACGTTAGATCATAATATTGGTGGTGTAAGCCAACAGCAAGGCAATAATACCTCTCTTACATTTAACAGTCAGTGGGGGACAATTAATGTAAATACCCTGCCATTAATTTCAGGGCAAACGCCAACGCCTCCAGAACCACAAAAAGACTTTACGCAGCAAGTAGTCGAACCAAATTTTGTACCATTAACACCTAACCAAATTAAAGCGCCGGCTAATAATACTGTGGGGCAATACTCGGTAGACGAAACACTCCAGATTATTGAAAAGTTAGCACAACTTCGCGACTCTAATGCGTTGAGTGATGATGAATTTAATATTAAAAAGTCTGAACTTTTAAAAAGGATTTAACTACTATCCTTAAATAGCATAACGCTAAGTAAAAGTGGTTTATACGGTCTCTTTTTTATTCGGTAACATATGAAAACATTTAAATGTAATTGCACAGATCAACTTATTTTATTTTTTGAAAGCAGCCATTGTTTGGCTTGTGGCAGAACCGTGGGTATTGATGATGAGTTCGACCAAGTTGAACCCTATGAAATTGATGAACAATCGGGGCTATTTTACAAAGCAGAAGCGCCTGACGTTTTTTATAAAAAATGTGATAACAACGCTCAGTATCACGTATGCAATGGCATGGTTAATTTAGATACATTTATACCCGTTGCCGATAAAGACGAAGTGCTGTGTTTTTCGTGCCGCTTTAATGAAACTGTGCCCGATTTAAGTATTGTTGAACATATTCCATTATGGAAAAAAATGGAGACAGCAAAACGTCGCGCTTTGTATACATTAAAGTCATTATCACTCCCTTTAAATACAACGATTCAAGAACCTGAAAGCGGATTAAGCTTCGATTTTATAGCAGACCGTAACGTAAGTGATCACTTTGTAAGCCCAATTATAGGTCAAGACGTTGTATTTACAGGACACGACTGCGGGCATATCACTATAAACCTAGCCGAGGCAGATGACGTAGCACGCTCACAAGCTAAAATAGCAATGGGTGAGCGTTATCGTACTTTACTTGGTCATTTTCGCCATGAACTTGGTCATTATTATTTTGATCAACTAATTGCAAATTCACCAAAAAAACATACTTTATGTAAGCAATATTTTGGTGATGACGAATTAGATTACCAGCAAGCACTCGATACTCATTATAAGCAAGGTGCGCCAGCTAACTGGCATGAAACCTTTATTAGTGAATACGCTACTATGCACCCTTATGAAGACTGGGCAGAAACATGGGCGCATTACATGCACATTATCGATACGCTTGAAACAGCCAAAAACTTTTCAATTACAGGCTCAACAACGGGTAATGAGTTTGAATTAGATGAAGCAGACGAGCTTCGATTGCCACAAAGTGCTTATTACTTTAATTCACAAACATCGATTGATGCTATTTTAGATACTTGGATGGAATTTTCGATTATTCTAAATTCACTAAATCGCAGCATGGGACTTGCCGATGCCTACCCATTTGTACTAACTCAAGCGGTGCGAACTAAGTTATCTTTCATCCATCATGCTATCCATAACAGGCTTAATTTAATGCCTGATTTGGGCATAGGAAAAGTGTAATAAAATAAGCTCAGTCCAAAAAACATTTTAATAAAGAGCCATTTATTCTTGCTATGACTTTTCATGCATAGGTAGATGGCTTTTTTATGATGAGAAAAAAGCCGTAAAATAAAAGTCTAAAAATAGTATATATCCCTACTTTTTCGCTGAAGCTTTATTAGCTTGTCACAGCGAGGTTATTCTTAAGTCGACTTATGACTTTTTCTTGATAAGTACTTACTGTAGAAAACTTTTGTATTGATACAAATAAGTCAGTTAGTTTTTCGTTTGATATATCAGAGATATTAATCCCTTTGTATATAATAGGTGCATTATTTTGTCTGGTTAAATTATCCGACAGTAAAATGTTCAATTTTACTGTACGTGCTAACTCTTCTTGATACAGAAAAAATTCTCTTAAATGTGTGCTAACAATATTGGCTGGTTTTGATCTGTCTATCATTAAAATCTCATCTATCAATCGATTCAATCTACTGCGAGATTCGATTGCTTCGTCGAGAATATCTAACCAATTAAGCTTTGTATTTGATAGTAAAGCTAAAAAATATACCGTACGTGCTTTATTATAATTAATAAAACCAGGCCACATAACATCTTCGCTAGATACTTTAAGTGCTTTATCAAACTGCTCAGCGGCAGATTTAAGATACATACTTACTTCTTCAAGTATTGATGGCTCTATAGTATTAATATTTTTTTGAGCCAGCTCTAAACCATCAATCGACAAAATATCTACAGAGTTCATATTTAGCGACTCACGTAATAAATGCATGCCTTTTTTGTTGTAATACAAACCTAGGTAATTATGGTAAATGGTTTTTATCACTGGATTACGAAGAATTGGACCTCTCACATGAAGTAAGTCTGCATGAATATTAAAATTATCATCAGCCACAAAACTTTGGTAAGAAACAACAGCTTTAAATAGCTTTATTGTTTCCGTTATTTGAATTGAATTACCTTTACTCACCGAGTGCAATATTTCACAGCGCCTATCAACTTCTGACAAAATTGTATCCATACGCTTTTTATAAAGTACTTTGTTAGTTTCTGATGCATTAAAAACAGCTGGAAATAAAACAATTAGGTCAATTATATATTGCAGGGTATCGGCAAAAAGAACGGCGGTTTCTGACTCTTTTTTTAGTTTATGCTCAATAGAGTCAAAAATTTCTTTCTCTAGTGTATTTTCATCTTGGGATTTAAACTGATTAATTAACTCTGGAAGTGAGGTTACGTAATTTTCATTATCTAAAATGTTACCTTCCATTTTACTAATGTTATTTACACTATCAATTGATGTATATGTTCTAACAGTAATAAATAAAGCTAATACGGCTATACAAAAGCTTACTGTTGATATGGTAAAGCTTAGTAAATCTTTACCTTCTTTTAAATCATATACCCATACAGCAAGAAAAGCTGAAAGTAGAACAAGTAATAATATTGTAAAATATAACATTTTTGATGTGCGCATATGTCTTCCAGACTTGGGTCGGGCTAACAATCTAATATTGCTGATTTATAACACGAAAAACGCAGACTTCACACGCAAACTGAGAGCTATATAACCCCTGTAGAGCACAAGTAATGAAATATCTGCATCACTTTTCCCATTTACCCAGCGCTTGTTTGTCACTTTGTTTAAACTCAACCCAATTTGATGAGTCTTTAAAGTGCTCTTTTTTCCAAAACGTGGCGTGGTTTTTTAAATAATCCATTATAAATTGTGCGCCTTCGAACGCGGCTTGGCGATGGCGGNACGCCTACAAACACAATTTGCTCGCCAAGTGCTAAGTAACCAACGCGATGAATAATGCATATTCGCGCCAATTGCCAGCGAGTTTGTGCTTGCTCTGCAATAGATTGAAGGAGTTGCTCGGTCATACCAGGGTAGTGCTCCAGCTCAAGTGCAATAACGTTGTCACCACTGCTGAACTCTCTTACCAATCCTGTAAAGGTGACAACAGCGCCATCGCTTTTATTATTACTACAAAGCGTATTGTGCTCGTCACCTACATTGAAATCATCGGTTTGTACTTGAATATGTATGCTCATTAGCCACCTGTAACCGGCGGGAAAAAGGCAAGCTCATCCCCTGCTTTCACTATTTCGTCGCTTGATGACATAGTTTGGTTAAGCGCTGCAAGTAGCTCACGCTCTTCCAGCCACGGTTGCCAATGCGGGTATTGGCTCACTAATCTTAATTTAAGCTCTGAAATAGTAAGCGGCTGCGTAATCTCAAGGCTTAATTTACTGCACTTTAACCGCTCTTTTAGTTGCCCAAAAAACAATAACTCTACTTTTCCGGCGCTAGATATTGCATCGTTTGGATTAATCGCGCTGCCAACTACCATTTTTGCCCCCTGCTTTTTGAGTAACGCGCATGCCGCTAATTTCCATTAGTGGGTCGGCTGCTTTACACATATCAAACAAAGTAAGCGCAGCAAC
>NZ_AUTP01000162.1:0-530 GCF_000498075.1 Pseudoalteromonas sp. TAB23 | reverse complement strand
CTCATTCGCCGCGACGCACCCGAGCGCGCAATTAGCGAAGGCGCAACCGTTGGTGAAATTCGCATTGGTGCCGGTGGCGATTACGAAAACCTAGACCAAGCCGTGTTCGACGCACTGCAAGCAATCCCAGAGCATAAGCGCGTAAACATGGTTGCCATCATTGGCGACGAACTACTAGCAAACGACCAAAACAAGTTGTATGCAAAGCAGTCGCACACGCCCAGCGAAAAAACCAAAATCGAACTTGAGCAAATCATTAAAACATATGGCGGCCNCTAGCCAGTTATAAAATTCCGTTCTTTCCAGCGCGCGGCATTTTAGTAACAAGTTTCGACAACCTAAGCCACTACGTGCAATCAGGATCAACCCGCACCCACGTAGAAGACAACCCAAAAAAGAAACGCGTAGAAGACTACCTATCACGTAACGACTGTTACTACATCGAAGATCTCGAAAAAGTAGCCTACTTCGAATCAGCCAACGTAAAACTGCCAAATAAAGCAGGCACCGGCTGGGAATAGTTTTTTAGC
>NZ_AUTP01000161.1:0-33174 GCF_000498075.1 Pseudoalteromonas sp. TAB23 | reverse complement strand
CGTTCGCCTTCGCCGGGCCCTACTCGCTGAAATATATCCCACGCATTTAAGGCCACTTCCATCGCGCGCGGATCGGCGTTACCTATATCCTCTGTTGCAATGGCAAGTAAACGCCTTGCTACATACAAAGGGTCGCCACCACCGGCTAAAATTCGGCAATACCAATACAGCGCACCATCGGGAGAGCTACCACGTACTGATTTATGAAAGGCTGATATTAAATCGTAAAATTCATCGCCGCCTTTATCGTATTTAGCTAAATGAGTAGGTAGCACTTGGCTAAGTACGTGCTCGTCTACGTTGTATTGACCGTTTTGCTCGGTTGTTAAATCAACCGCTTGTTCAAGTAAATTAAGTACTTTACGCGCATCGCCNCTTGCTTGGCACAGTGCCTTTTTAGCGTTGTCGGCAATAGTGATATGTTTTTGGCTTAGCTGCTCGTCTTGTTTAAGTGCGCGTTCTATTACGGTATATAAGTCGGCATCGGCAAGCGATTTTAAAACATACACGCGTGCACGCGACAATATAGCGTTATTAAGGGCAAACGATGGGTTTTCGGTGGTTGCACCTACAAATATAAAGGTGCCGTCTTCTATGTGCGGTAAAAACGCATCTTGCTGAGACTTATTAAAGCGATGAACCTCGTCAACAAACATAAGGGTGCGTTGGCCACGGCTTTCTAGGTTATCGCGCGCTTGCGTTACGCTGTCACGTATATCTTTTACGCCTGCGGTTACCGCCGACATTTGAATTAGTGAGGCATCAGCATGGTTGGCAATTATTTGCGCAAGTGTTGTTTTACCTACACCCGGTGGGCCCCATAAAATTAAACTATGGCATCGCCCCGCGACAATGGCTTGATGCAGTGGTTTATCAGCACTTAATAAGTGTTGCTGACCAATGTACTCGTCAAGCGTTGTGGGGCGCATACGCGCAGCAAGTGGCCGTACATCGGGCCCAAAGTTAAAACCTAAATTACTCACCGTTACTCTGATCGTCTATTTCAACACCTTCAGGAGGCGTAAATTCAAAAGTGCTTTTATCAAGCGGCGCATTAACTTGGGCATTGTTAAACGTAAATGACGATAGCTGCCCTGAGTTGTCGGTAACCACTAGTTTAGCAAGACCTTGCTCGTTACCCGCAAACGCTATATCAAGTTGTTCTACTTGGCTTTCTACGCCTTTATTTGGCGTTACGCTAAAGCCTGTACTTGTTGCAAGTACGCTGTATTTTTCCCACTGTGCTGGGTCTTTTGATGTAAGTAGCACAAATGGTGTTGAGTCGATTAGGCTGCTGGTTTTCATAATTGTTACTTGCTCAGCAAAGCTGTCGAAGTAATAGGTTTTATCGCCGTTTGATACAAATAATGTATCGTCTGGGTTTGTTTGCTGCCAACGAATCATCATAGGCTGTTGAAGCGCTATTGTGCCCTCGCCTTGCATAACAGCTTGGCCTTCTTTGTCTGTTACTTTTTGTGCAAACTGCGCTTTAAAGCTTTTTAAAGTGGCAAGTCTGTCTTGTAATGCTTGGCTGTCATCAGCAAAGCTTGGTGCGGCAAGTACGCTGCCTAACACTAATAATAAGGCGTTAAATTTTTTCATTAATTTGCTCCATTAGGTACTAATACATCGCGAGCGCCGTTATGACCTGGTGAACTCACGATACCCGATGTTTCCATTTGTTCGACTAAACGTGCTGCGCGGTTATAGCCAACACGCAGTTTACGTTGCACTGACGATACCGATACCTTGCCGGTTTCAATTACAAACGACACGGCTTCGTCGTATAACGGATCGTTCTCTTCGTCTGCATTTTCGCTTGCTTCACCTGGCAATAAAATATCTTCACTGGCATCACCATTGAGTATTTCATCAACGTAATTTGGCTTAGCACGCGCTTTCCAATCGTTTACTACGGCGTGTACTTCATGGTCGTCTACAAACGCGCCATGTACACGCTCTGGTACACTAGTGCCTGGTGGTAAATAAAGCATATCGCCCATACCCAGTAAGTTTTCTGCGCCTTGCTGGTCAAGTATCGTGCGCGAGTCTATTTTACTTGATACCTGAAACGCCATACGCGTTGGTATATTTGCTTTAATTAAACCTGTTATTACATCTACCGAAGGGCGCTGCGTTGCCAGTATTAAATGAATACCTGCCGCACGTGCTTTTTGGGCTATGCGGGCAATCAGCTCTTCTACTTTTTTACCAACAATCATCATCATGTCGGCAAATTCGTCTATTACTACAACAATACTTGGTAACTTACCAAGTTCTTCCGGGCCTTCTTTCATGCCATCGGTGTCTTTAAATAATGGATCAAGAATTGGGTAACCCGCTTCATTGGCTTCAAGCACTTTTTGGTTGTAACCTTTTAAGTTACGCACACCCAATGCTGACATTAATTTATAACGACGTTCCATTTCGCCTACACACCAACGCAGTGCGTTAGCGGCTTCTTTCATGTCGGTGACTACTTCACACAATAAATGCGGAATGCCTTCGTATACTGATAGCTCAAGCATTTTAGGGTCAATCATGATCATACGTACATCGTCAGGGCCCGATTTGTAAAGCAAGCTTACTATCATGACATTAACGCCCACTGATTTACCTGAACCAGTTGTACCGGCCACCAGTAAGTGTGGCATTTTACCTAAATCAGCACATACCGGCTGACCAGCAATATCTTTACCTAGCACCATGGTAAGCGGGGATGGATTTTGCTCAAATTTAGGCGCGTTTATTACTTCTGACAAACGTACTATTTCGCGATGTTTATTAGGAAGCTCAATACCAACATATGTTTTACCCGGTATAACTTCTACAACACGCACACTAATTGCCGAAAGCGAACGGGCTAAATCTTTTGCTAAACCTGTAATTTTAGACACTTTAATACCTGGCGCTAAATCTAGCTCAAAGCGTGTAACAACAGGGCCTGGGTATACCGCTACAACTTTAGCTTGTACGTTAAAGTCGAGTAGTTTTGTCTCTACTAGGCGCGATACTGTATCGAGCTCTTCTTGCGAAATTGGGTTTTTAGCTTTGTCCGGTCTGTCGAGTAAATCGAGCGACGGTAATGGCCCCGGTGGTGGTTCTTGCGTTAATAATTGCTCAAACTTTTCTTTAGCCGTTGGCGGTGGTTGATATTGCGCTTTTGATTTAGGCATTGGTCTTGCTGGTGATACCACTGTTGTAACTGGTTTTTCTGGCTCTACAACTGGGCTTTGGTCAAGCGCGTTTAATGCAGCGGCCGTGTCCATTGGTTCGTCGTCTATGGCGCTAAAGCCAATTTCTTGATCGAGTATGTCGTCAAGCTCGTCAAACGGCATAAAATCGTCACTAATTTGTGGCTCATTAAACGGTGTTTGCGGTTTATTAATTGCTTTTTGTTTATCTGCTTTTTTTGCTGATGTAGGCAGCTCTATTTGCTCTTTTATATCGTCTTCAAAATGGGCGTCTACTTCATCGTGATTATTTGCTTTGCCCGCAGCGTGTTCTCGGTGCATCCAGCCTTTTGCGTACGATACAATAAAGCGATAAAACCTAACCATTAAATCGCCAAGGTAATCTACAAAATCAACCCACGATACACCCGTTAATAAGGTAAGCCCGGCAAAAAAGAAACACAGCAATAATATAGAGGTGCCGGTAAAGTTAAACGCAGGCATCATGGCTGATGCAATAACATCGCCCACTACCCCACCAGAGGAAAAGTTATAAATATCGTCAAAATTGATACTACTAATAGCGGTAGCTGAGGTGATAAACAAAGCAAAACCAATAACACGCAGCGCTAAGGTGGTGTAATCAAGCTGTAAAATGCGGTGAGGTTGTTTAAATAGCAAGTAGCCAAATAGCTGAATGGCCGCTGGCACTAAGTAAGCCAACCAACCAAAGGTGAGTAATAAAATGTCGGCTATCCATGCACCGGCTGCTCCTGTGATGTTACTTACTTCGCTAAAACTAGTTTGCGACCATGCAGCATCTGCTGGATCAAAGCTGATCAAGGCACATAAAATAAATATTGCCGTAAAGGTGCTGATAATCAGCCCTGTTTCTAATAGTCTTTGCACACCGTTTAGGCGCATAGTTCCCTATTCCTCTTTATTATTCTATTTTTATTCACACTTACTTAGCAGTGAAATACCTTAGCAGGAAATGCAATTTGTTGCACTTTATCTTAACCTTGATGGCCTGATTATGAACAAGTTTTTATAATTTGAGCTTATATAAGCAAATGACGCAGCTAATATAAATAACCTTAAGTAATATAAGGACGAATAATTACGCCTTCTTCACCTTTTACTTCTTCCATTACTACATAAGTTCGGCTTTCACTAACGTTAGGCAATTTTAATAATATGTCACCTAATACACCACGGTATTCTGACATATCATTTACGCGCGTTTTAAGTAAAAAATCAAAATTACCCGATACTAAATGACATTCGATAATTTCTTCGTGCTTTTTAACAGCCGCACTAAACTCATCAAATACGTCGGGAGATGTTTTAGTAATTGTTACTTCTACATACACCGATAAACCTTGCCCAAGCTTAGCTGGATCGACCACTGCTTTATAGCCAAGTATGTAGCCTTCTCGTTCTAGCTTTTTCACTCGCTCCAGACAGGGCGTGGCGCTTAGGCCAACTCGTCTGGCCAGTTCAACATTTGAAAGGCGTCCATCGTGCTGTAATTCCATTAAAATTTTACGGTCAATTCTATCTAATAACTGATGCATAGTACCAACTAGTTTTTTATGCTGTTTATTTTTGTTATATAGATGATAACACTAGATTTGACTTTAAAAAAGGTGAGACACACGGGCTTATGATGAATATAATAGTGAAAAATGTTAATCCGTTCTTAATAAGGCAAATGATATGATTATTGGTGTTCCTAAAGAAATTAAAAACCATGAATACCGTGTAGGTATGGTTCCTGCGAGTGTTCGTGAATTAGTAAACCACGGTCATCAAGTGATTGTAGAAACTGATGCAGGCATGGGTATTGGTTTTACTAACGAAGATTACACGCTAGCGGGTGCTGAAATTTTAGCAACTGCTGCTGACGTTTTCGCTAAAGCAGACATGATTGTAAAAGTAAAAGAGCCACAAGCTGTTGAACGTGCAATGTTACGTGAAGACCAAATTCTTTTCACTTACTTACACCTTGCACCTGATCTTCCACAAACTGAAGACCTTGTAAAAAGCAAAGCTATTTGTATTGCATACGAAACTGTAACTGACTCTCGCGGTGGTTTACCGCTTCTTGCTCCTATGAGCGAAGTTGCTGGTCGTATGTCTATTCAAGCTGGTGCACAAGCGCTAGAAAAATCTAACCACGGCCGTGGCATGCTACTAGGTGGCGTACCAGGCGTTGAAGCGGCTAAAGTTGTTATCATTGGCGGCGGCATGGTTGGTCGTAGTGCAGCGCAAATGGCTGTTGGTCTTGGTGCTGAAGTTGTCGTTCTTGACCGTAACATCGACGTATTACGTGCACTAGACGCGCAATTTGGTAATAAAGTTAAAGCTATTTACTCAACTGCTGATGCTCTAGAAAAACACGTACTAGAAGCTGATTTAGTAATTGGTGGCGTACTAATCCCAGGTGCAGCTGCACCTAAACTAGTAACTGCTGAGCACATTAAAGCAATGAAACCTGGTTCTGCAATTGTTGACGTTGCAATCGACCAAGGTGGCTGTATTGCTACTTCTAAAGCAACTACGCATGCTGATCCTACTTTCATCGTTGATGAAGTTGTTCACTACTGTGTTGCTAACATGCCAGGTGCTGTTCCACGCACATCTACGTTCGCACTTAACAATGCAACATTGCCTTTCATCATTAACCTTGCAAACAAAGGTTATAAAAAGGCGTTACTAGATGACGCTCACTTCTTAAAAGGCTTAAACGTAATTAAAGGCCAAGTAACTTACAAAGAAGTAGCAGAAGCGTTCAACATGGAATATGTTGACCCACGCACAGCGTTAGAAAACGCATAATTTAGCGTTTTGTAGTTAGGTTGGTATTAAGTAATGTAGCTACCTAACTACAACCCATAAAAAAAGCAGCTAATTAGCTGCTTTTTTTGTATTTAAATTTCAGATTTATATAAGCTTATTTAGATAAACTTATTTAGATAAAACGCTTAATTATAAAATCTACTTTTACGCGCTTAGCTTGGCCAAGTAGTTTTTTAACTGGCTGCGGGTAATCATCCATCGTTTCTAAATCATCTGGGCCTGTTAAACGTCGGCAGTGTTGTAAAATTTCCTGCTTTTCGTTATCAATAGCATCCATAATTGTTTGCTCTGGATCTTCTATTAAAATACCGTTTTCGATATCAAGACCCCATGCACGCGGATTTAAGTTATGCCCGCTCAGTAAATGTTTTGTTCTATCTGAACAAATACCTTTTAAATGAAACGAATTGCTTTCATCTTTCCACAGATACACATTTAAATTACCGTTATCGATATGGCGCTTTTGCGTTTTTACAAATTTATGCAAAATAGTTTCGTATAAATAAGGTAATGCCCCTATTTTACTAAACGGCTCGCTTGGCGGTAAATAAAAGTCATTTGCTGTTTTATCGCCTACAACAATAGTCACTTGCTTGCCTTGCTTTAATAATCGGCGCAGCGATCGCATAAGCGGTGCCGGAAAATTGAAGTATGGCGTATACAACACAAGCTCTTGCTCTGTTGTATCAAATAACGCTTTTATTAAACGATTTAACTCGTTATTGCGACGCCCGAGTCCTAAAAACAAGCGAATACCTAATGCTTGCGTATTTAGCTGCTCTGCTGCGTTATAACTTGCGACTTTTAAATCACGCATTAATTGCTTTTGATCAAGCTTAAAGTCGTGCAAACGCTTAAGCGGTCGCGTGTCTATACGTGGCACAGCCACTGATGAAAGTAGCTTTGTCTCAATAAAATCAACTACTGAGTCACACAGTTCGCTCTGCGTTATCAAAAAGTAACGATCGAGCCTGTAGCGCTCGTTGTATTGCAAGTACACGTTATTTAAGCTTGCGCCGCTGTAAAGTAAGGTGTCGTCAATTACAAAACCTTTTAAATGCAATACGCCAAATAATTCTTTAGCTTTTACAGGTACGCCATAAACTTGTACGTTCGATTTAAACTTTTCTAAATCGTCACAGTATAAACTTGCGTT
This sequence comes from Pseudoalteromonas sp. TAB23, assembly GCF_000498075.1. NCBI lineage: Bacteria > Pseudomonadati > Pseudomonadota > Gammaproteobacteria > Alteromonadales > Pseudoalteromonadaceae > Pseudoalteromonas > Pseudoalteromonas sp. TAB23. The sequence continues at coordinate 25,983 of NZ_AUTP01000161.1, read as the reverse complement.
ACCGTCTGATTTATCAGCGCCAATTAATCCACGTTGCGCACGATGAAAATCCACCAGCACTTTTACCTCAAGTGCGGGGTTTGCCAATGACACACGATGCAGCGCTTCTAAAATTTCGCGACCTGCTTCGTCATCTTGTAAATACAACGCAGTAATATAAATTCGTTTTTTTGCGTTCGCTATCAAGCGTAGCAATTGCGTTCGGTAATCTTGCGCATTGGTTAAGACGTTAACGTCTTTTGAAGTCAACCCGAATGCGGGTTTTTCCTGCCAAAATAACATAGTTGCCTATTTGCTTAGGTCACATAATCTATCAGTGACAAATAAAATTAGGTAAAACATAACAAAAAAAATCAAAGGGGTCATGAAATAACGCTGTTTTGTTGCCTGTTAGTCTATTTATTGAGCTACTTAGGCATTTTAACTGTAAAAGCACATAACTCTAGTACACAATACTGCACAGCTTTTCGATTTGATAAAAAAAATAATCGCGGATTTTGTTTACATCTGCCTTGTTTTTCTTAGAATCGAGCGCATTAAAGACCGTATTAAACGTTTAGGAAAAAATAATGACTGAAGCAAAACATTGTAAGCTACTAATTTTAGGCTCTGGCCCAGCTGGTTATACTGCCGCAGTATATGCAGCACGTGCAAATTTAAACCCTGTTTTAATTACAGGCATTCAACAAGGTGGCCAATTAACAACCACAACTGAAGTTGAAAACTGGCCTGGTGATGCACACGGTTTAACAGGTCCTGCGTTAATGGATCGTATGAAAGAGCACGCTGAGCGCTTTGAAACTGAAATCATATTCGATCACATCAATAAAGTAGATGTATCTAAGCGCCCTTTCACACTAACTGGCGACCAAGGTACTTACACATGTGATGCATTAATCATTGCAACGGGTGCGTCTGCTAAATACTTGGGCCTAGAGTCTGAAACTAATTTCCAAGGCCGTGGTGTTTCGGCATGTGCTACGTGTGACGGCTTTTTCTATAAAGGTCAAAAAGTGGCGGTTGTTGGTGGTGGTAATACAGCGGTTGAAGAAGCGCTTTACTTATCTAACATTGCTGACGAAGTACATGTTATTCATCGTCGTGATAGTTTCCGCAGTGAAAAAATACTTGCTGACCGCCTTGCTGAAAAAGCAGCAAACGGTAACGTTGTAATGCATTACAACCGCACGCTTGACGAAGTATTAGGCGACCAAATGGGCGTAACCGGCGTTCGTATTAAAGATGCACACTCTGATGCAACTGAAGAGCTAGATTTAGCCGGCGTATTTATTGCTATTGGCCACAAGCCAAATACTGATATGTTTGTTGGTCAACTAGAAATGAAAGATGGCTACTTAGTTGTAGAGTCTGGTCTTCACGGTAACGCAACTCAAACAAGCGTAGAAGGCGTTTTTGCTGCAGGTGATGTGTCTGACCACATTTACCGTCAAGCAATCACATCTGCGGGTACAGGCTGTATGGCTGCCCTTGATGCTGAACGTTTTTTAGATAATTTATAAGCAATTAAATAAATTATTATAGGGCTGATTATTCAGCCCTTTTTTTATGCCTAAAATATAGTTACACTTTTAAGATCAATTATAAAATAAGTACTGTATGAGAAATCAGCTATACCAATTAAGCGAAAACGATATAGCATTCCCCAATCCGGAATACGCATTAGAATCCCCTGATGGCTTGTTAGCAATTGGCGGAGATTTGAGTTTACCTCGCCTAAGTAATGCCTACAAAAGCGGAGTATTTCCTTGGTTTAGTGAAGATGAGCCTATTATGTGGTGGTCTCCCAGCGAGCGAGGCATTTTTGAGCTTAATGATTTTCATATAAGTAAGAGCCTGCGTAAGCATTTAAAAAAGCACCCTGTAAAAGTAACCATTAATAATGCCTTTGAAGAGGTGATAGAAGCCTGTCGCGATCAACGCCTTGATACCGATGGCACCTGGATCACCTCTGACATGCTCGACGCTTACGTTAATGCACACAATGCTGGCATTGCACATAGTTTAGAGGTATGGAGTAACGGAGAGCTTGCAGGTGGCTTATACGGCATAATGCAAAATGGTGTATTTTGTGGCGAGTCTATGTTTCATCATCAAACCAATTGCTCTAAGCTTGCTATGTGGGCACTGGTAAATTGGCTTAAACGGCATAATGCACATTTTATTGATTGCCAGTTAGAAAACCCTTATTTAATGACCCTGGGTGCACAAGTAATCCCCCGTTCCACATTTTTGACTAAACTAAAAGCTGCACATAACTATACTGTTAACCCTATTATGTGGGAGCCACAAGAACTTGACGCAATCTATGAATGAGCAACTTCCTGCACGTGTTGGTTTAACCCAAGAGTTTGACTGTAGTTATTTACCCAACAGACAAGAGCAACTTTTAGTTATTCTAGATCCCAGTTGCTACAGCACCGACAAATTTGAGTCGTTATTAGGCTTGGGATTTCGTCGCAGTGGTAACCAAATATACCGTCCACACTGCCCAATATGCAGCGCATGTAGTTCTGTACGTGTATTAGCACAAGACTTTATGCCCTCAAAATCGCAAAAACGTAAACTAAACAAAGCAAAAAGCCAGTTTGAAGTGAAATATTCAACGCAAGAGCGACCTGAGTACTATCCGCTTTATAGCAAGTACATAACGATGCGTCATCAGGATGGAAGTATGTATCCTCCTGAAAAAGAACAGTTTCAAAGTTTTTTGCTTTGCAGTTGGCTCAAGATCACATTTATTGAACTGTGGCACCAAGATACTTTAGTCGCGGTTGCCGTAACTGATTGTATGAATAGCGCTATTTCTGCAATTTATACCTTTTTTGACCCCGACTTTGAACACTATAGTTTAGGCTCTGTGATGATATTAGAGCAGCTAAAGTTTGCAAAAGAGCAAAATAAGCAATACGTGTACTTAGGCTATCAAATTGATGAATGCGACAAAATGAAGTACAAAACTCAGTTTTTACCTGCTCAAAAACAACTCAATGATGAGTGGGTGGCTATTTAATTTGCAAATATAGCCCCTGCGCCTTTACTTATTGGAGTATTTTGGGCAAAATCTGCAGCGTTTAACTATTAAAGAGGTGTTACGCTAAACATGGCGAAAGAAGACGTAATCGAAATGCAAGGGACAGTCCTTGATACTTTACCAAATACAATGTTCCGAGTTGAGCTAGAAAATGGTCACGTAGTTGTGGCTCATATTTCAGGCAAAATGCGCAAAAACTATATCCGTATTTTAACCGGCGATAAAGTAACGGTAGAAATGACTCCTTACGATTTATCAAAGGGTCGTATCGTATTCCGTGCTCGCTAAGTAAGTGCGTAAACGAGATTTAGTTTTTGGCTAGTGTTTTACTAGCTTTAAGCGTTTATTAAATGTAATTGATAGACATTGACTAGCAATTACATTTAATAAACAAAAAGCCCAGTTTTTGCTGGGTTTTTTGTTGCCTATAAAAAGGGCAAAAAAATGGCCCGCTATTATGTAGCGGGCCATTTTATTTAACTAAATTATTTAATTAACGTTTTACGCTGGTGTTAAATTACTCTCGTAATCAAAGCGAATCTTCTTGTCTTTAACCGATACTTTAACCGTACCGCCATCAACAAGTTCACCAAACAGTATTTCGTTAGCTAATTGCTTTTTAAGCTCTTCTTGAATAACACGTGCCATTGGACGTGCACCCATTGCTTTATCGTAGCCTTTATCTGCCAACCACTCACGTGCTTTAGACGTAAGCTCAAGGTTAACTGATTTTTTATCAAGCTGCGCTTGCAGTTCCACAATAAACTTATCAACCACCAGTAAAATAACTTCACGTTCAAGGTGATTAAACCAAATGATGTTATCTAAACGGTTTCTAAATTCTGGTGAAAATACTTTGTTAATTGCACCCATTGCATCGTGCGTATGATCTTGCTCTGTAAAACCAATCGACTTACGCGTAGTTTCTTGAACGCCCGCATTGGTAGTCATTACAACCACTACATTTCTAAAGTCAGCTTTACGGCCGNGTTATTATCGGTTAGCGTACCGTGATCCATAACCTGTAGCAAAATGTTGTAAATGTCTGGATGCGCTTTTTCAATCTCATCTAAAAGTACAACAGCATGTGGGTTTTTAATAACCGCTTCTGTTAATAAACCACCTTGCTCAAAACCAACATACCCTGGTGGAGCACCAATTAGTCGACTTATTGCATGGCGCTCTACATATTCCGACATATCAAAACGAATAAACTCAACACCCATACATTTAGCAAGTTGCTTAGTTACTTCTGTTTTACCCACACCGGTAGGCCCTGCAAACAAGAACGAACCTACTGGTTTTTCTTCGCTCGATAAACCAGAGCGAGATAAGCGAATAGCTGATGTAAGCGCATCAATAGATTGATCTTGCCCAAACACGAGCATTTTAAGGTTACGGTCTAAGTTTTTAAGCGTTTCTTTATCTGTCGACGAGACGCTTTGCGCTGGGATACGTGCCATTTTAGATATAATTAGTTCTATATCTGCCACGCCAATGGTTTTTTTACGTTTAGAGCTAGGTTGCAGACGCTGGCTTGCACCGGCTTCATCAATTACATCAATGGCTTTATCTGGCAAGTGGCGCTCATTAATGTATTTAGCACTGAGTTCTGCAGCTGCTTTTAGTGCTTTTTGAGTGTAACGAATGCCATGATGCTCTTCGTAACGCTCTTTTAAGCCGTTTAATATTTTAGTGGTATCGGCAACACTTGGCTCAAGTACATCAATTTTTTGAAAGCGACGTACTAATGCACGGTCTTTCTCAAAAATATTTTTATACTCGTTGTAAGTTGTTGAACCCATACAACGTAGCTTACCACTTGAAAGGAGTGGTTTAAGCAAGTTTGATGCGTCCATAACACCACCAGACGCCGCGCCGGCACCGATTATGGTATGTATTTCATCAATAAATAAAATAGAGCCTGGCTCAGCTTGCAGCTCTTTTAGTAAGCTTTTAAAGCGCTTTTCAAAGTCGCCACGGTATTTAGTACCCGCAAGCAATGCACCCATATCTAGCGAGTACACAACAGCATCTGCAATTACTTCTGGTACTTGCTTATTAACAATGCGATACGCTAAGCCTTCAGCAATTGCTGTTTTACCAACGCCCGCTTCACCAACAAGTAATGGGTTATTCTTTTTACGACGACACAATACTTGTACCGTGCGCTCTACTTCGCTGTCGCGTCCGATCAGTGGATCAATGTTACCTTCACGAGCTTGAACGTTTAAGTTAGTTGTAAAGCTGTCTAGCTTGCTTGCTTCTTCATTTTGAACTTCTTGCACTTCATCATGAATATCGTCGCTGTCGTTGCCTAATTCATCATCTGCTTTAGAAATACCATGCGAAATAAAGTTAACGATGTCTAAACGCGATACATCATGCTTTTTAAGTAAATATACAGCTTGGCTTTCTTGCTCAGAAAAAATAGCAACTAGCACATTCACGCCAGTGACTTCATTTTTACCTGACGATTGCACATGGAACACAGCGCGTTGTAATACACGTTGAAAGCCAAGTGTTGGCTGAGTTTCACGCTCTTCTTCTAAATCTGGAATGACGGGTGTTGTTTCGTCAATAAATTCTAATAATTCGGTTTTTAAACCAGAAATATTAACACCACACGCGTTTAGGGCTTCTCCTGCAGAAGGATTATCTAACAGCGCAAGTAAAAGGTGCTCTACGGTCATAAACTCATGACGGCGAGTGCGCGCTTCACGAAACGCGGCATTTAATGTGAGTTCTAAGTCTTTGTTTAGCATTGGCAACCCCTTACTGAGATAATAATTTATACCACAACAATCGGATGTTTGATCACCCTAATTGGTATTTATACCAATTGTATTAAATTGGTATTTATTCCTGCTCACAACTACAAAGCAGTGGATGCTCGTTATCACGCGCGTAGCGGTTAACTTGTTCAGCTTTGGTGTGGGCTACGTCGGCGCTGTAAACACCACATATACCCTTACCTTTTTCATGAACCTGAAGCATCACGTCGGTTGCTCTATCGCTATCCATATTAAAAAACGTCGTTAAAACTTCTATTACAAAGTCCATCGGCGTGTAATCGTCGTTATTTAAAACAACTTTATATTTTCGCGGCGGCTGTAGCTTTTGCTTTTCGCTGTCGCGAACTGTATCGATAACACCTGAATCTTTCATACCACTCATAATTAAATATAGTCTTGTCTTTGTAACTCAAGCAAACTTGAATAAAAAATAAATAAAATGTTAAAAAAATAACTCAAAACACTTGACTGGTTGGCTAAATAAACTACAGTCAAACGTAGATTGATTAAACCTTAGTCAGTCTAGCAAATAATACAATTTAGAATAACTAAATTAGTCAACTTATTGAAGGATGTAGAAGTATGGCTTGCGGTAAAGTTAAATGGTTCAACAACGCTAAAGGTTTTGGTTTCATCGTAGAAGACGGCTGCGAGAATGATATTTTCGCTCATTACTCAACAATTGTAATGGACGGTTATAAAACGCTTAAAGCTGGTCAAGATGTAACATTCGAATTAGAACAAGGACCTAAAGGTCTACACGCTAAAAATATTGCCCCAGATGGTGACATTATTGAGTGACTATTGTTTTGTTCGACTAAAGCGAGTGACCTTTTAAGATCCTCGCTTAATTCCTTAAGCATACTAACTTATCTCTTCTCCCCTATTTATTGCCTCTTTTCATTCAAATTCAACCCTTTTCCTTGAATTTATTTTATATACCCCAATGTTCTAAGAGTTGATTGTTTAACTGCTTATTGGGCATGCTCAACCTCTAGCCCTTTTTATTTAAGCTTGTTACACTCTTGGTGCTAAAAATTGCGTATTAACGCAGCAACTAATCCAACTTGTCGCCTCTTTTATATGTACTAGGCTAAAGGCTGATTTATTTTTGTTAATTTTTTAGCTATAAATACAATTCCAGTTCGTCAGGTGTGACTATTCTGCTTTTATAAAAGAGCAACGCTGAGTACCAACACCTAACAAACTATTCATTACGAGCGTATGTATTCATTAACTTGTTTAATAATATGTACTCACTCATTAGTAATGATTTTCTTTGCATTGTTGAATAAGACCTTTTCGGTCTACTATCTAGGAATGATGATGACATCAAAAATTATCTATACAAAAACGGACGAAGCTCCGGCACTAGCAACTTACTCGTTGCTACCGATCATCCAAGCATATACAAATGCGGCCGGTGTTGAAGTTGAAACTCGCGATATCTCATTAGCAGGTCGTGTAATTGCTAGCTTCCCTGATTATTTAACACAAGAACAACGCATTGGTGATGCACTTGCTGAACTTGGCGAGCTTGCTAAAACACCAGAAGCAAACATCATCAAACTACCAAACATCAGTGCATCTGTACCACAGCTTCGCGCTGTAATTAAAGAGCTTCAAGCAAAAGGTTACGCTCTTCCAGAATACCCTGTTGAACCTAAAAATGATGAAGAAAAAGCAATTCAAGCTGCTTACGACAAAATCAAAGGCAGTGCAGTAAACCCAGTACTACGTGAAGGTAACTCAGATCGTCGCGCACCAGGTTCTGTAAAAGAATATGCACGTAACAACCCGCATTCAATGGGTGCGTGGAGCAAAGATTCAGAGTCTTATGTTGCAAGCATGAGCGAAGGCGACTTCTTTGGTTCAGAAAAGTCAGTAACTGTTGATACAGCCACTGATGTACGTATTGAACATGTTGCAACTAACGGCGACGTTTCTGTACTTAAACAAAGCACGCCTCTTTTAGCTGGCGAAGTTATTGATGCATCAAGCATCAGCGCTTCTAAGCTTCAAGCTTTCTTAGCTGCTGAAATTGACGCTGCTAAAGAAAAAGGTGTTTTATTCTCGCTTCACATGAAAGCGACAATGATGAAAGTATCTGATCCAATTATCTTTGGTCACGCTGTAAAAGTATTCTACAAAGATGTATTTGCCAAACACGGTGAGCTTTTTGAAGAGCTAGGTGTTGATGTAAATAATGGTTTAGGCGATGTATATTCTAAAATTCAAACATTAGACGATGCTAAGCGCGAAGAAATCGAAGCAGACATTCAAGCTGTTTACGCCAGCCGCCCTGCTATTGCTATGGTTGATTCTGACCGTGGTATTACAAACCTACACGTACCAAGTGACGTGATCATCGATGCTTCTATGCCTGCTGCAATCCGTTCAAGCGGTCAAATGTGGAATAACGATGGTAAATTACAAGACACTAGCTTTGTAATTCCAGATCGTTGTTACTCAGGTATTTACCAAGCAACTATTGATTTTTGTAAAGTAAATGGCGCGTTTGATCCAACAACTATGGGTAGCGTACCTAACGTTGGCCTTATGGCTCAAAAAGCTGAAGAATACGGTTCACACGATAAAACGTTTGAAGCTAAAGCAGATGGTTCTATCCGTGTTGTTGATGCAAATGGTAATACATTACTTGAGCACAGTGTTGAGCAAGGCGATATTTGGCGCATGTGTCAGGTTAAAGACGCACCAATCCAAGATTGGGTTAAGCTTGCAGTAAATCGTGCACGCGCAACAGGCGTTCCAGCTATTTTCTGGTTAGACGAAAACCGTGCACATGATGCAGAGCTAATCAAAAAAGTAAATAAATACCTACCAGATCACGATACAGCTGGCCTAGATATTCAAATTTTAGCACCGCTTGAAGCAACATTGTTCTCACTAGCGCGTATTAAAGAAGGTAAAGACACTATTTCTGTAACAGGTAACGTTTTACGTGATTACCTTACAGATTTATTCCCAATTTTAGAGCTAGGTACGAGTGCTAAAATGCTTTCAATTGTTCCACTTATGAACGGTGGTGGATTATTTGAAACTGGCGCGGGTGGTTCTGCACCTAAGCATGTTCAACAATTCGAAAAAGAAAACCACCTACGTTGGGATTCTTTAGGTGAATTTTTAGCACTTGCTGCATCTCTTGAGCACCTAAGCGTAACTACGGGTAACAACAAGGCACAAGTTCTTGCTGATACACTAGATAAAGCGACTGGTACTTTCTTAGCAGAAAACAAGTCTCCTTCACGTAAAGTGAAAGAAATTGATAACCGTGGTTCTCATTTCTTCCTATCTTTATTCTGGGCACAAGAACTTGCTAAGCAAAATGATGACAGTGAACTTAAAGCACAGTTTACTCAAATTGCTAGCGACCTTGAGTCTAATAAAGAACAAATCGTAAGTGAACTTAACGATGCGCAAGGCCCTGCAGTTGATTTAGGCGGTTACTTCCAGCCTAACGATGATGCAGCCTTTAAAGCGATGCGTCCAAGCACTACATTTAACGATATTCTTGCTAAATTAGTATAAATATTAGTTTAAATTTAAAAGCCGCTTACTTGTAAAAGTAAGCGGCTTTTTTATGTCTAATACCAATTCGCTTAATTAAGTGATCTATTTTGAGGATAGAAAAACGTGTTGATAGCTAGGCAAAAAATTCGCTATTTAGTCGTTCTCGGCAATTGCTCCTGCATTGCTCCTGCATTGCTCCTGCATTGCTCTACCTTCTGCATCCATGCAGTTGTAAATGAGAATTTTTTAACACAGGTAGCAACACGTTTAGCCCCGCAAAATGATTAAGTATTATTACGGATTGGTATAAACTTTAAAAAAGGCCGCTATTTATAAAATAGCGGCCTTTAAAATAATTAAATTTATTTTAATTATTTAGTATATGCACGTGGCATTTTTGAATCAGTCGTATAACGGTCACGCAGTTTATCTTGACGAGATTGTGTAGAAACCTCAACCCCATTAATAAACATTTTGTTCACGTGGCTGCTTAGTTCAAATGGGTCATTACTCCACATTACTACATCAGCAGCTTTACCTACTTCAAGACTACCTGCATTAATGCCAAATACATCAGCAACGTTTGATGTAACCGCTTTTAACGCACCTTCTTGGCTCATACCATACGATACTGCATTACCAGCATCAAAACGCAGCTGATAAATGTTGTGACTTGCATCACCACCTACCGTTAATAATACTTTAACGCCTGCTTTTTCTAGCACACCTGCATTATCTAAACTCGCATGAAGCGAATCAAAACTTGCTGGTAAGCTGTCCATTGCACTAATAATTACTGGGATATTTGCTTTAGCAACGCGCTCTTTTACTACAACAGCGTCTTGTGCGCCGTTAAGTACTAAGTTAATACCAAATTGCTCTTTTACTTTAATAAGCTCAATAATATCCGCCGCACGTGATACGCCAACCACTAATGGCATTTCGCCACTGAGTACTTTTGCCATTACTTTGTCTTCAGTACTTGGCTTGTCGTCATCTTTTTTAGCTTTTTTACCGGCTTTCGTTTTGTGCTCATCAAGTTTATTAATCAGTGTTTGCAAAGTAAAAGCACGAGAGCCTTTACTGCGCTCACCTAAGTAAACAATTAAAGCCGCTTGTTTTTGCATGTCGCTGTCAAAACTACCACTTAAATCAACAACACTCGCAAGGCCTGAAAAAATGCTATCGCCGCCATGAGGGGTAATGACATCGCGTGTTACACCGCCTTTACGAGCGTAAGGGATTAAGCTCGAATGCGCGTTGTAAGCAAGACTTACGTCAAAATCAATACCGGCTTTTTCCTCGCCTGCATCGCGAGAACCTGCAACTGCACTTACCTCAACTAAACCAAGTTGATTAATACTTGCAATAAAGCCAGGGGTTACAATTTGGCCCTTTGCATCAATAATTTGATCTACTTTAATTTCAGTTGGGTTAATCGCTGTGATTTTACCATCTGTCATTACAATGCTTGCCGCTTCTAATACACCTTGATCAGATGACGTATGCAATGTTGCATTAATAATTGCTAGCGATTGTGCGCTTACAGCACCAGATGCTAATAATCCTGCAGCAACCAGAGAAAGCGAAAACGAACGTGATAAATTTTTCATTCTGGGTGCTCCTTATTGTTGACCTAACATAAAATCACTTGTAGCTTGATACGCGCTGTCGTTTCTATCGTAAACTTTTGCACCATCAACAAACACTTGTTCAGCTTTAGCATAAACACTAAATGGGCTTTGATTCCAAATAACAACATCGCCCTGCTTACCCGCTTCTAGTGAACCTGTTTTGTCATCAATACCTAACGACTTAGCAGCGTTAGCCGTGATCCATTTAATAGCGTGTTGCTCAGAAATATCAAAACCGTTTTCGTTAGCACGGTACATAACCTTGCCAGCTTCTTGGTTTAAGCGCTGAATAGTGGTATCTGAATCTGAGTGGACAACTGCACATGAATTTTTAACAGCATCAACAATAGCTACGTTTTCTTGAACCATGTCGTAGGCTTCCATTTTAAAACCCCACCAGTCTGGCCAAAGTGCAGCACACGAGCCATTCTCAGCAAGTAAGTCAGCAATTTTATATGCTTCTACACCGTGATGGAATGTACCCGCGTCGTAATTAAATTCTTTTGACAGGTCAATCATCATTGCCATTTCTTCGGCTTTATAACAATGATTATGAATACGTACTTCGCCTTCAAGCACACCACGAAGCGTATCGTGTTTAATATCACGTACTGGTGCTTCTGGGTTTAAACCTGCTTCATAATCGGCATCGTACTTATCCCATGCACGTTTGTACTCAGCGGCTTCAGCCCNCCTGCCATATTACCCATACGGGTTGAAGGCAATACACCTTGACGACCATAAACACGTTTAGGGTTTTCACCACACGCCATCTTTAAACCATACGGCGCCTCTGGAAATTTCATACCTTGCATAGTGTGTGCAGGGACGTTTTTAAGCGTAACGCCGCGTCCACCAAATAAGTTAGCTGAGCCTGGTAAAATTTGTAGAGAAGTAATGCCGCCTTCGCGTGCACGATTAAAGCCTGGATCTTGTGGCCAAACAGAATGCTCAACCCACACTTCTGCAGTGTTAGGGCTTGTCATTTCGTTACCATCTTGATGCGACTCAACCGACGGGCTTGGGTATGCACCTAAATGTGAATGTACGTCAATAATACCCGGTGTTACCCATTTGCCTTGTGCATCAATTGTAATATCAGCAGTCGCAGTTAAGTTTTTACCGACTTGTTGTACTTTGCCGTCAACAAGTAATACATCAGCCTCATCTAAACGCTCACCAGTACCTGTAAGTACTGTTGCATTTGTAATAAGTGTGCTCGATGTAGAAACGGGCTGATAAGTGCTTGGGTAAGGATTTTTGTTGATTGTTATTTTATCGTCTTGCGGGCCGTCTTCTTGGCAACCTACAAGTGCAGCAGCTAAGCCAACTGCTAATAAAGAAGGTGCAAATTTTTGCATGTTGTTTGGATCTCCTGTTTTTTTGCTACTTTAGCGAAAGCTAAGGAATAAAGCCAAAAAAACAGGTGAAAACGCAGTTAATTAAGATGAATATCTGTAATTATTTCTTTATATAATTGTTATACAACTTTTCAAGCGCACCTTCGGTTGTAAGCGATGGATCCTTACTAATAAAGTGCTTAACCGTACGCGTTACAAAATCAGAGTTTTGCTTATGTAGCTTTGAAAAATCTTTAATAATCGTATTACCGTCTTTAGCTGCAGTTACTTTGTCATGACGATGACGATACTGGCTTAGCGCTTTATTAAAATCCCCTTGGTAGTCTTCAACCAAAATTTTATAAAAATCACTTTTTTGTACGTTTAAATCATTAATGCAATAATTTAGCGCCTCTTTAAAGTCGGTAAATATCATGCCCTCTACATCAAACTCTTTCGTTTTTTCACGCACCGCGACTTTGGCATCTTCTGTGGCATAGCTAAAACCAGTAAACGCTAAACGCTCAGCGGCTTCTTTTCCTAATTTCATACCTGCTTGAATACTATGGGCAAACTCATCGCTCATGTCGCCAAGTTCGTTTTCTTCCCACATGTTATAAACACGCAGAGGTTTTGCGTATTTAGTGGCAAGCTTTTTCTTCATTTTAGTGAAACGCTCATCAATCGTCATCAGCCTTTCGTTATGTAAAAGCGCATGGCACTCATAACACGCAGGAATAGATATAAAGTCAGCCTCTTCACCTAAATCAACAATGCTTTGTAGCATATGCAGCGGCGGACAATGGTCGCGCTCTGTCGCTTCACAGCCACAATAAAAACACTGGTTAAAATGCTGCTGATCGCAAGCGTATGCTTGCTGATAATAACTGGCTAACGTTTTGCTCACCGTTGCTCCTAAAAAACACGACTAAATTATGGGGGCGATAATAACAGCCTGAAAAAATAAGTCATACCAATTACATTAAATTAGTAATCTATTATTGCGCTAATAAAGTAGCGCAATAACAAGGTGGAATTATAACGTGTAGTTGCTATCACTAATTGCTCCCTGCATTGCTCTACCTCCTGCATCCATGCACCCGTACACGAACAATTTTTAACGCAGTAATTGCGCTATTTAATGCGATAAAATGATTGTTTTTTTAATTGGTATCAGTAGCTATATTTAAATCACGGCCGCTATTAAACCAAATAAACCACCAAACACACCACCCCACACAACAAGCCAGCCTAAGTGCTCGCGGATCATGGTTTGAATAATCTCTTTAACCATTTTTGGGGTAAGCTCATCTAAGCGCTCATCAACTAATTTAAGTACTGTTTTATGTAGGCTCTCTGCGCTATTACCTTGTGAGAGTGTTTGGCTTACTAATGCTTTAAAGTCGTCAGTTTGGGAAATCTCACTAAGCGACAATTGCATTTTTTCAATAAACTTTTCACGCATTGGCTCTATTGCCGCTGTGCCGCCAAACATCCCAAGCATACTGCCAAACTGAGACTGCTCTATTACCTCTAACAAATTGTCGAATGCAGGGTTTAAATCAACATTGCTAATTATTGGCTCAAAATCGATGTTGGGCTGCGCTTTATTGAGTAAATTATTAATTTTTTGCTCTGAAAAAAACTCCGTTAATATTAGGTTTCTAATTGCGATTTTAAAGCTTTCAAACTTAAGCGCTATAACGCCTGAGCCATATAAAAAAGGGACTTTTTCAAACAACATATGAATCGCTAATAAATTAGTTACCGCGCCAGAAAGTGCAAATAAACCAACTGATAACACAATTGCTTGGTTAAACATAAAACCTACAACAACACATAAACCCGCTAGCAAATTGGTTATTAAACTTTTGTTCATTTTTACTCCATTACAGTAAGTGTAATTTTTATGCAATATAGTCGTTAATTTTACAACGTTTAGATTGTTAAATTAATACCTTTTTGCCATAGTTTAAGTATCTGTTTAAAAGGCGAGCAATTGTTATGTGGAAAACAGTAAATGAGCACATCAGCCAAGCCATTAATTTTGACTTTAAACACACCTATAAACGCCAATTACAAAGTACAAATACCGACAAACTATTTCATATTACCAATGGTACGCATAACTTCTTCGTTAAAATAGCATTAAAAAGCGAACTCGAGCGTTTAGAAAGTGAATTTATTGGCTTAAAGCTTTTAGCGCAAAATAGTAATTTTAAAGTCCCTGAATGTATTACAACCGGTGCAAATATAGAGTTTTCGTTTATTGTTTTACAGTGGCTTGTTTTGGATAAACAACCTCACGACACGTGGGCAACTATGGGAAGCAGCCTCGCTAAAATGCATCAAAAACACGACCAAGCCATGTTTGGTTTTGATGTAGACAACTACATAGCCACTACCATACAACCTAATCGCTGGCATAAAAAATGGGATGTATTTTACGCCGAAGAACGTATAGGGTGGCAATTACAGTTACTCGCTGAAAAAGGCATTAACTTTATTGAACCCGAGCGCTTAATTAATGCCGTTAAAGAACAGCTGCATAGTCATCAAGTTGAGCCCTCATTACTGCATGGCGATTTTTGGCGAGGAAATATGGGCTTTTTAAAAGCAGAGCCAACGGTATTTAACCCCGCTTGTTATTATGGTGATCGGGAAGTGGATATTGCAATGAGCGAACTATTTGCGCCACTGCCAAAAGACTTTTATAGCGCCTATAACCAGCACTACCCGCTTTCTCAAAATTACGAAAAACGTAAGTTAATATACCAGCTATACCCTATTTTAAATCACGCTAACATCTTTGCCGGTCACTATCTTACTGAAGCTAAACAACATATAGAAAAGCTGGTATTTGAAGGTATAAAATAAGTGTCATAAGCTGCATTTCAGCACTATATTTAATGAGTAAGTAGGCGTTCATCTGTAAGCGATTAAGTTGAATCTAACTTAATTATTTATAACTGGAGTGATTATGAAAGATTTTTTATCACAACGAATAACGTGCCCACACTGCGGACACCACATACATTTAGACTTAGACGCAAGCATGGGCGATCAAGACTACATAGAAGATTGCACTGCCTGCTGTAACCCAATTCATTTAAATATGCATATAGATCATGCTAACAATAAGTTAGAGCTACACGTAGACAGTGACGACGAACAAATATTTTAACTTAAGCCTGATGGCGTAAGTAGTTTTCTACCGTATTTACAATAGTGTAAGTTTGCTGATCAACTTCAATATTAAACTTGTCACCCACTTGCGCTGCACCAATGTTTGTAATGGCGAGCGTTTCCGGAATTAGGTGTAACCAAAAACCTTGTTCATCAACTTCGCCCACGGTTAAGCTTGCGCCATTTATCGCAACAAACCCTTTATATAACACATACTTTTGCCACTCTTTTGGCAAGCTGAGTTGTATTTTGCAGTTATTCTCAAGCTTCACTATTTGAGAAATTTGTGACGTACAATGAATATGCCCAGACACTATATGCCCACCTAGCTCAGTACCAAACGTAACAGAGCGTTCGTAATTAACTAAACTACCTAACTCAAGCAGTCCTAAATTAGTTAACTTTAGGGTTTCGTCAATCACATCAAAATGCACTTGCGCTACCACATCGTGATTACTTAGCTCAACTTGCACAACTGTTAAACAACAGCCATTAATAGCAATACTTGCGCCTAAATCTAAATGCTTAACGTACTCATCGCTCACCGATACAACTAAGCGTAAAACACCGTCTGTTTGAGTCTTAGAGACCACCGTAGCTTGCGTTTGCACTATTCCTGTAAACATAAAATCACTTTAAATTATTACAAAGTGCTAGTTTAACGTATCAACTCATAAAATCATTCACTACTGTGATTTTTATTTAAACCCCAATAGATTACAATTACGCCCTATTTTATCAACTAGCTGTTTTTATGACCTTTTGCAATTGGGAAGCCAAGCGTTTACTTTCCCTCGCTTTACCTGTTTTTTTAGCGCAAGTTACACTTATTTTAATGTCGGTCGTCGACACAATTATGGCAGGTCAAGTTAGCCCTACTGACTTAGCTGCACTGTCTATTGCAACAGGAATATGGAACCCTTTATTACTTGGCCTTCAAGGTATTTTATTAGCGCTTACTGGTATTATTGCGCAGTTTTCGGGTAGTGATGACCGCAAAGGCATTAGCCACTATTTTCAACAAGCGCTTTATTTAACCGCTATTTTGAGCTTTACAGGCTTTGGAATTGCCCATTTAGCAGATGCTATTATTTTTAAGCTCGATACAACGCCTGCAATTGCAAACCTTGCCATTGACTACATTCACTTTGTGAAATGGGGTGTATTTGGATTTTTAATTTTTACGGTATACAGAAACGTTACCGAAGGCATGGGAATGACCAAGCCCGCATTTTACATAAGCCTATTAGGTTTAGCTGTTAATATTCCGGTAAATTATATTTTCATAAATGGCTTATTTGGTTTTCCTGCTTATGGCGGCGCGGGCTGTGGCATTGCCACAGCAATTGTTTTAACTGTTATGGCAATAGCGCAAGTCACTTACTGCCAAATGAGTAAAAAAGTAGATGCTAAAGGCCTGCTTTCATCATTCGAAAAACCTAATTTCACTACCATTGGTATTATTACTAAGTTAGGTATACCAATTTCACTCGCCACCTTTTTTGAAGTCACTTTATTTGCGTGTATACCGCTATTTATAGCGCATTTAGGTGCAGTAGCTATATCGGGGCATCAAATAGCAGCCAGTGTAACTACATTGCTGTTTATGATGCCACTGAGCCTATCAATCGCTATCAGCATTCGTATAGGTAACTTATACGGCCAAAAGAACATGACTCAATTAAAAGTTGCGGTTTCTACCAGCTATATTTTAGCCATTGCTGTGGCGTTATTTTTAGCGCTTATTACGTTTGCCGGTCGTGATTTAATTAGCCAACTGTATACCGACAGCCCCGCTGTTATGGCATTGGCTTCATCAATTATGATTTTAGCGTGTATTTACCAATTACCTGATGCACTGCAAGTTGCAGCAAATGGCATACTCCGTGGGTTAAAATACACCACGCCTATATCGTATATTACGTTTATATCGTATTGGTTAATCGGCTTTTGTTTAGGTTACGTATTGGCAAGAACAGATATAATAGTGCCAGCTATGGGGCCACACGGTTTCTGGACTGGGATAATAGTAGGTCTTAGTGTCGCTGCTATTTTATTAATGCTAACGGTAAAAAAACGTCTAAAATATGAATTTCTTAAAATTGATGCACTCAATCAAAACTAATAAACTCAGCCTTAAAACATTACCAGCTGCTTTGCTGGTAATGTATTTTTTAACGCTTACTGGCTGCAACAAACCACAAAGTAGTATAAACGTTACTTATATTGAACGCTTAAGTAGCACAGTTGATACAAGCCCAACACAGCCTGCGCCACTCAAGCAACTCCCCTTACTGCAGCCTACCCCAATAGCACAAAGTGACTTAACACTGAGTATTGTTGAGCTTGCAGGCATTAGCCAATGTAAGCTCAACGTACTTATAAGTGAGCACAATAACCAATTAGGAAAAACCGCCAGCGCTGCTGGGCAATTAAAATATCAAATAAACTTTATTAAAAGTGCGCAGGTTTGCTTAAACACGCTTGATAAAAATAGTCCTAGTTACACAAAAATACTCGCAGCCAAAAACTACAAAGAAACACACCTAATGCACTTTTTTAACACCATGTTATTTAAAGAGCCTGAGCTAAATCGTACCTGGCAACTTACCTCAAACGAACTTACTACTGAACCTGCTGGTTTTAGTGATACCGTACTTGCGCTAAAGCAACTTGTACTCATTAAGCAACAAATTAAGGCTAAAGAATTTAGTGAAATTAATAGCAATTCTATTTTTAGTGCACTCGAGCAGCTTAATAAATTTCAATTTAACCAGGCACTCATTCAATCGGTCCGCAAGCAGGTAGTGTTAAATAACAACGCCACGCAGTTTGTAAAAACATTAAACTTTAATACGCTGTGCCCTCAGGATAAAAATAATAAAAACGCAAAAATCATAAGCAACGTATTTCAAAAGTTTTACCTAAAAGAAATTCAGCCCTATCAAGCGCAGTTAACTGGTTATCTAGAGGCACTACAACCGCTTTATAATGAGCTTTGGTTTAACGAAAGTATCTCAAGCCCTCAAATTAATAACTTAGTCAAAACGGACTCAGCAAGTAACTTACTGAACTTACTAAAAAGCTCAGCTAAAAAACATGTGGTTTGGTGGCAAGGTTTTTATAAAACGTGTGAAATAAGCCCAATATGAATAAAAAAACGGCAAATAAACTCAAAAACAACAAACTTGCTTGATTCACCAACCGCCACGCTATATATTAGCCGCCGTTGTTAAGCAATTAACACCTACTTAAATAAAGTAATACGACTGTAGCTCAGTTGGTTAGAGCACTACCTTGACATGGTAGGGGTCGGTGGTTCGAATCCACTCAGTCGTACCAACGTTTAAAAAAGTATAATTGAAGGAAAAAGCACTACCTACTCTTGATCACCCGATCCAAAGATCAGTAGTTCGAATCCACTCAGTCGTACCAACATTAATGAAACGTATAATTGAAGGAAAGAGCACTACCTACTCTTGACCACCCGGTCCAAAGGTCAGTAGTTCGAATCCACTCAGTCGTATCAAAATTTAAGTAAAACCTCAAAAATTGTACGACTGTAGCTCAGTTGGTTAGAGCACTACCTTGACATGGTAGGGGTCGGTGGTTCGAATCCACTCAGTCGTACCACTTCAAAGTAATGAAAAAACTTAAGTAAAAGCACTACCCACTCTTGATCACCCGGTCCAATGGCCAGCAGTTCGAATCCACTCAGTCGTACCACTTCAAAGTAATAAAAAAATCAAAGAAAAAGCACTATCTACTCTTGATCACCCGGTCCAAGGGTCAGCAGTTCGAATCCACTCAGTCGTACCACTTAAAAGTAATGAAAAAAAACCTAAGAAAAAGCACTACCCACTCTTGATCACCCGGTCCAAGGGTCAGCAGTTCGAATCCACTCAGTCGTACCAATTCAAAGCAATAAAAAAATAAAAGAAAAAGCACTACCCACTCTTGATCACCCGGTCCAAGGGTCAGCAGTTCGAATCCACTCAGTCGTACCAATTCAAAGTAATAAAAAACCAAAAGAAAAAGCACTACCCACTCTTGATCACCCGGTCCAAGGGTCAGCAGTTCGAATCCACTCAGTCGTACCACTTAAAAGTAATGAAAAAAACCTAAGAAAAAGCACTACCCACTCTTGATCACCCGGTCCAAGGGTCGGTGGTTCGAATCCACTCAGTCGTACCAATTCAAAGCAATAAAAAAAATAAAAGAAAAAGCACTACCCACTCTTGAGCACCCTGTCCAAGGGCCAGCAGTTCGAATCCACTCAGTCGTACCAATTCAAAGTAATAAAAAAACCAAAGAAAAAGCACTACCCACTCTTGATCACTCAACTTCAACAGTTAATCATTAATTAACAATCACTTACAATCAGGTTATAAATTTATTCCTTGTAAATTATCCTTGTGAGTTTTGTTGACATTTTATGATTAAAATTCATTCAATTTACGGGGGGGTAATCGTGCGCTATTTGTAACCTATTGGGCTTGGTAACGGCTTCTGCGTTACTCTAATGGCTTACATTTTTGTAAGAATAAGTAAAAATCGAGTTACAAAGAGTCAATAACCGCACTGTATAGGCGATGTTTTGATTAAAAAAACACATAGAGCTTCAAATTCAACCTCTAAGATCAACAGCCCCTAGTCTATTTTATTTAGTAATTCATAACCTGCAAGTACATCACTCAACTCTTCGTCAATGGTACTTTGACGCAGAGTATTAAACTCACTCGAAAGCTTATCAAGTAGCTCTTCAATATTTTTTTCAGCGCGTTGCATTGCGCCAAGACGGCTGCTATTTTCGCTGACCAACGACTCGGCACATGCACGATAAAGAGAAATAAAAATATACTCGCGGATCAATGCCCTTATTGTTGTAGAGTGCTTACAGAGTACTTCTGGCAAAGCTTTAGTTGGCCATAAAATATTTTTAAAATTATCTCGCCATTGCTCGTCAAGTGGGAGTAATCGCTGAGACACACATTCATAAAGCGCGCCTTGTTTAGGTTGATTATAAAACACCAATACACGGCAACCAGGATTAAGAACCAAGCTTGATTCACTGTCTATTTGAATTTGCCTAACTAAGGTATCTATATCGTGAACACTCACTGGCACTGTGTATACTTTTACTAAATTAAAGCCGGCATCGGTAAGTCGAGATGCAGCACGTGCGCCTACTACCCAAATTAGAGGTGGCTGGGTCTCGTTACTTAGCGCTTTAATTGTAAAGTCGGTGATACTTTCATTAAATTGCCCTACCAACCCTTGATCTGAGCCGAATATGATCACACCCACTCTGCTTTCATTTAAATTTTTGGGTTGTGGTGAAAATTGAGATGACATGTCATCACGCAAACTCGCACTTAATCCTAACTCAACTGCCCGGTAGTAATCGGTCAATGAGCTAATCGATTTTTCATATTGCCCAATACTCGAGGCAGCAAGTGCCTTCATCGTTTTTACAACGCCTTGTAAATCACTTGCACTGGCTATTTTATGGCGTAAATTAGCGGCACTATTGCTCATGTTGTTATTGCCTTGTTTTCAGACTCAAAATCAACAAGTGCGCGCTTAGCCAACTCAACAATTGTTTGTCGATCGTCATCACTTAAGCTTTTAGCGGTATCAAATCTATCACACAAAGTATCGTCTAACTGCGCAACTGCTTTTTTAAGAATATTTTTTGCGTCGTTTATTTTTAGCAGTTCAATCGAATCTAAAAAGCCATTACTGAGTGCGAGTAATAGCATAATTTGCTCAGGCACTGGCATAGGTGATGATTCAGATTGATGTAAGCTCGCTCGAATTCGCCGTCCATGTTCAATTATACGCCGTGTATCATCATCAAGTCGGGCACCAAAACGAGCAAAGGTTTCTAGCTCTTCAAATTGAGCATATGCAAGCTTTAAATCGCCAGCAACTGCACGAAATGCAGCACGCTGTGCTTTACCGCCCACACGAGAAACCGACTTACCAACGTCAACGGCTGGTAATACACCTAGAGCAAATAATGAGGGTGATAAATAAATTTGTCCGTCGGTAATCGAAATTAAATTAGTTGGAATATAGGCTGAAATATTTTGAGCTTCGGTCTCTATAATGGGGAGTGCGGTCAAGGAACCACCGCCACGTTCTTTATTTAAATGGGTCGCACGCTCTAGTAATCGTGAATGAATATAAAAAATATCCCCAGGAAATGCTTCTCGTCCGGGCGGTCGTCGTAACAACAAAGACAACTCGCGGTAAGCTCTTGCGTGCTTAGTTAAATCGTCATATACAATAAGTACATCACGTCCTTGCTCCATAAAATATTCTGCAATACTGGTTGCAGCGTAAGGCGCTATATACTGTAAGCCCGGTGGCTCATTACCCTCTGTTGCAACAACAACCGTATAAGCCATTGCATTTTGCGCGCGTAATATTGCTATTGATTTAGCGACCGTTGATGCCCGCTGACCAATAGCGCAATAAATACAAATTACATTTTGTTCTCGCTGATTTAAAATCGTGTCTATGGCTATAGCTGTTTTACCTGTTTGCCTGTCACCTAAAATAAGCTCTCGTTGTCCTCGCCCTATTGGGATCATCGCATCAATTACAATAAGTCCGGTTTGCAAAGGCGTAGTAACAGGAGAGCGGTCCATAATTGGTGCAGCTGGACGCTCTATTGGTAAACGCTGCTCGGTTTGTATAACGCTTCCACCGTCTAGTGCCTCGCCAAGTGGGTTTATCACTCGCCCTAATAGCGCATTGCCAACCGCTACATCCATTACACGACCACTGCGGCGCACTTCATCCCCAGCTTGTAAGTGGGCGTATTCACCTAAAAGCACAACACCGACTTCTTTTTCATCAATATTAAACGCAATTCCAAGCACATTACCGGGAAATATAATTAGTTCCTCAAAGCCAACGCCAGGTAATCCCGACACCTTCGCAATACCCGTTGATACACTGGTAATAATACCAACTTCATGTAAGTTCAATTTTGAGTTAACTGTTTTTAGCCCTTGCTGAATGTGCTTAAACACATCACCAAACGCGTTTCTTAAACTGTGTATTTTTGTGTTTTTATTTTGAGTGTTTTCGCTAAGGTTACTCATCACTTATCAACAGGTTGAGAAGTTGTAGGCTGAGCTGTTTTTTGTTTTAGTAGCATATCAACTTCCTGCTCGATTGATTGTAAGTAATCGTCAATACTCCACACCAGCTTTTGTCCATTGACACATAACTCAATCCCGCTGATAAGGCTCTCATCGGTGGTGAATTTAATGGTAATATCTTTTGAAAACACAGTATTAATAGCATTCTTAAGTGCTAAACGCTGAGATTCAGTTAGCTCAAACGCACTTTGAATTAAGGCAGGTACAAATTCACTATTTGTACTTAGCGCCTGCGCTAAAGTGGTTTTTTTGTCGTCATCAAGCTTATATAAGCGCGCTGTAAACACCTCACATATTTGTTGTTCTAAAGTTGTTGATGCCAGTTCAGTTAAGGTTTTGCGACTAATAGCAAATACCTCTTGCTTAACTTTTCGACTTAAAGACTCCTTTAAATTATCAGTCTCTTTTACTATATTTTGTTGATATTTAGTGCCCCAGCTTTGGACTCTTTTTTGCGCCTCTAACATAAGTGTTTGCTCTGCTTGCTTAGCACTCACGCTTACTTGTTGCATCTTTTGTGTACGTTGTTGTTCAAACTCTTCATTTTTCAGAAAAAACTTTTCACGCTCCGCCAGTGCTTCATTTTGGTTTGTTTCAGCATCGTCTAACTCAGCGGCTATACGCTCTTCTCGCTTATCAATAGCGTGCAAAATTGGTTTATATAAATAGCGTTTTAGTAACCACACCAAAATTAAAAAATTAACTACTTGGGCTGCAACTGTAAACCAATCAATTAGCATGGTTTAACTTCCTGCAGCTTGTGCGATAGCGTAGTTCCAAAACGGATTGGCAAAAATAAGAATCATCGACACGACAAAACAGTATATTGCGGTCGATTCAATCATCGCAAGCCCTACAAAGAGCGTGCGCGTAATAGTTGCTGATGCATCAGGTTGCTGTGCTAATGCACTCAATGCCGTTGCTACTGCTTTACCTTCGCCAAGCGATGGACCTAAACAACCAAAACTAATTGTAATTCCTGAAATAACGATTGATGCCATTGCGATCATTGTCATGCTATCCATGTTCTCTCCAAGTATGATGTGTAGAAATACGTGATTAATTAACTCGTTGTTTGGCTGGTTTTACTGAGCGCGTAGCCGCAGCAATATAAACGGCGGCTAAAATAGTAAAAATATAAGCCTGTACTAAGCCTGTAAGCAAACCCAGTGCCGTCATTACGATTGGGAATATAAAGGGTGTAATGGTTAACAAAATGCCAATGATCATTGCCCCGCTCATCATGTTGCCAAATAACCGCACAGCCAGAGCAAGTGTCCGTGATAATTCGCTAATAATATTAAATGGCAACATAATAAAAGTAGGAGCCATATAAGATTTTAAGTAATTGCCAAGCCCTTGTTCACTGATACCAAATAAAGGCACTGCAATAAATACGGTGAGCGCCAGTGCTGCTGTAGTCGATAACGACGCCGTGGGTGGCTCATAACCCGGAACAATGGTAAACATGCTCGCGGTTACTAAAAATAAAAACAGTGTGCCTAAAAAGCCAAGGTATTTTTTAGCGTCATTCAAGCCTACGTCTTCAATTTGTTGTGTGATCCCCGTTACTATAATTTCTAAAAAATTTTGCCAACGAGAACGCTTTAACGTGGTTGAAAGCTTACGGGTTATCAATATCGAACTAATCACCAAAACCAACATTAAAACCCAAGTGAAAACGATGGTTGCATTGAGTTTTAAAAAACCATTTTGCCAATAAATAACCGTATCAGGACTCAGGTGCATGATGTGTCACCTTTGCTAAATGAGAGGTTGATGCAGTACGGGTAACATAAGTGGTAATAAAACGGGCTATCAAAAAGCTAAATAAACACAGTGGTAATTGCAACCAAGATCTTGATAATAAGTCACTCGTCATCACAATATAAAAGCCACTTAAAGTAATTCCCATGCGTATAAATAAACTCAGCACAACCCATAGCGCTGGGTGAGTCGATACCATACTTTTTTGCACCGTCCACCACAGGCCACCAAAAAATAAGGCACCAAGCATTAGACCTACACTAACAATAATTAATACGCCGACTAGCTCATGCATCTTCGTCATCCTTTTGCTCTTGATGTATCGCGCTGTCTTCTTTGCTCATCCAGTGCCACGCGTTAAAGCACCCAAGCGCCAAACCCGCCACCAATAAAGCCAATGTCCATGACCGCTCAGTGGCATAATGCGAGTCGATATACACACCTAAACTTGCACCAAGTATGGTAGGCACTGCAACCGACCAACCAATGAGGCCCATCATTCCTAAACCAAACCATATTTTTTGATGAGAGTTAAGCCTTGCTTTTAGCTTACGCTGGGCTTTTATTTCTACTTGTTCTGCAAGTGTTGATGAACTGCTTTGTGAGTCTTTTGAACCTAGGTCGTCTTTTTTGTTTGTCATAAATAAATAGCTTTTAGTGGTTAAAGTCGAAAACGATTTAAAAAGCTACTTTCTAATTTAGCCATCACTGTTCTTACTTGTTGTGCTTGTTCATTGAGTGCCAAAAACTCTTTATCTACAGCGCTGCGAAGTGTTGCCAGATCAGTACCTAATATGGCACTTCGCACCGATACCAGCACAGTGTTTCCTGTTTTAATTAATATGCCTTCATCCACTGCTACAAATATCTCACCGTCTTTTTCGCAATTAAATGTCAAAATACCTGGGGTTAGAGGCGCAACACAGTCAAGGCGATTGGGTAAAAATCCGTACGATCCTTCGCTTGTTTCGGCAACAACATGAGTCACATCATGCCTGTCGAAAAATATCTCATACGGCAGCAATAATTTAAGGTGTATCTGAGTTTGCGTCACCGCTTGTATCCTCATTATTATTTACTGTGGATTTTATTTTGACCTCACTTATGGCACCTATCATATAAAGTGCACTCTCTGGCACGTTTTTAAATTCATCATTTAAAATGCGTTCACACCCATCTAGCGCATCATCAAGGCTAACAAGTTTGCCTTTATAACTAGTAAATTGCTCTGTTGTGAAAAATGGCTGAGTAAGAAAACGCTCTAAACGCCTTGCGCGTCCAACAATGTTGCGGTCCTCAACTGATAACTGTTCAAGCCCTAACATAGCAATAATATCTTTGAGTTCATTGTATTGCGCTAAGGTGCTACGTACCTTTTGTGCAAGTAAGTAGTGGCGCTCTCCCACAACCCCGGGGCTCGCCATTTTTGAATTAGATTGCAGGGGATCTATAGCCGGAAATAATCCTTCGCTAGCGCGTTTACGAGAGAGCACAATAGAAGCC
>NZ_AUTP01000160.1:0-1400 GCF_000498075.1 Pseudoalteromonas sp. TAB23 | reverse complement strand
CAGGTACATACACCGCTTGAATAGAAGTAATAGCACCATTTTGTGTATTGGCAATTCGCTCTTCTAAGCCGGCAAGCTCTGTGCCCATAGTAGGCTGATAACCAAGCCTTGAAGGCATTTGCCCCATTAAGCCCGATACCTCAGAGCCTGCCTGAATAAAACGAAATATATTGTCGATTAGCAACAGCACATCTCGCTGCTCATCATCACGAAAATACTCAGCCATAGTTAAAGCTGCATGCCCCACCCTAAAACGACTCCCTGGTGGCTCGTTCATTTGCCCAAAAATCATCGCCATGTTTGGCAAAACGCCCGCGTCTTTCATTTCGCGATAAAGCTCTTCGCCTTCACGGCAGCGCTCACCTATGCCACAAAATAGGCTAACACCTTTGTGCTTGCCCACCATATTGTGAATCATTTCAGTCAATAACACTGTTTTGCCAACACCTGCACCGCCAAACAATCCCGCTTTGCCACCGCGTTCTAACGGCACCAGCAGATCAATTACTTTTATACCGGTTTCAAAAATCTCTGATTGAGTTGACCGTTCGGTTAATGGCACTGGCTTATTATGTACAGAGCGCCACTGAACATCTTTAAGCTCACCACCACCATCAAGCGTGTTACCAAACACATCAAACATTCTAGATAAGGTTCCTTTACCAACAGGGGTAAGTAACGGTCCGCCACTGTCAACAACTTCCATGCCACGCGCAAGTCCTTGTGTAGGCGTGAGCGCAATTGCTCTTACATGATGCTCATTGCGCTGCTCTAGCACTTCAAAAATACACTGTTTATTTGCGCCAGCACTAAGCATTGAATTAATCGCAGGTAGCTTCTTGTCAAAACGCACGTCAATTACGCTGCCGCGTATAGCGGTAATTGTACCGAGATTTTCAAATTTACTAATCGTGGATTGAGCTACAAAATTCATTGATGCGCCTGCCACTGCCAATTACGAATTTCAGGGAGATCTTGCCCATGCTTATTAATATATTTTTTATGCTCAACAAGCTTTTCTTCAAGCTGTTTTTTTAGTGCGTCTCTTTTTGTACCCAAGTTTGGCAGGCGTTCCAGTGTGTCTAACACTAAATGAAAACGATCAATCTCGTTTAATACCGTCATATCAAAAGCAGTTGTAATAGTGCCTTCTTCTTTATACCCGCGAACATGAATATTATGATGATTATTACGCTTGTACGTAAGCCTATGAATAAGCGTTGGGTAGCCATGAAATGCAAAAATAACCGGCTTATTAATAGTAAACAGAGTGTCAAAATCCTCTGCGATTAACCCGTGAGGATGTTCGGTATTAGGCTGTAAACGCATCAAATCAACCACGTTAACAACCCGGATTCTAAGATTACTAAAATGCTCGCGTAAAATCATAACGGCTGCCA
>NZ_AUTP01000159.1:0-16581 GCF_000498075.1 Pseudoalteromonas sp. TAB23 | reverse complement strand
CCATCGTTTCCAATGTAGGCACATCACCACAACAAGCCATCACCACATCAGGTGTTGCATCTACGCTATTACCCGCCCATTGCCAAATGCCAATCCCTGCCTCGCAATGTTTAACAGCTGCCACCATATCTAACCATTGCGGCGCAGGATGCTTGCCTGCAATAACGACATTAACGTAATGACGACTTCGCAAACAATGATCCATTACCGACAGCAAGCAGTTAGCATCAGGCGGTAAATAAACGCGCACAATTTCAGCTTTTTTATTAATAACATGATCGATAAAACCCGGATCTTGATGGGTAAAACCGTTGTGATCTTGTCGCCATACATGCGATGCCAGTAAATAATTAAGTGAAGCGATTTTTTTACGCCATGGTAAACCTGCCGCCACTTTTAACCATTTAGCATGTTGATTAAACATCGAGTCAATAATATGAATAAACGCTTCATAACTATTAAACAAACCATGGCGGCCGGTTAATAAATATCCTTCAAGCCAACCTTCACATTGATGTTCACTCAGCATTTCCATTACTCTGCCACTAGGCGAAAGCTGCTCATCGTTGCTATGGGTTGCTGCATTCCACTGTCTATCGGTTACCTCTAACAGTGCACCTAAACCATTGGATACTGTTTCGTCGGGTCCAAATACTCTAAAATTACGTTGCTCGTCATTAAGCTCAACTATATCTCTCAAAAATGGACCTAAAACTCTGGTATCACCAATTCCTCGTATACCGGGAGAGATTACTTCGCATGCATAATCGCGAAAATCAGGCATATGTAAATCTTCTAGCAGCAACCCACCATTCGCATGAGGATTTGCCCCCATACGGCGATTCCCCGTTGGGGCCAATTCAGCAAGCTCTGGTAATAAACGCCCTTGTGAATCGAAAAGTGTTTCTGGATGATAGCTACGCAGCCAGCTTTCTAATAATTGCAAATGATCTGGATGAGCTGATGGGCTAGAAATAGGAACCTGATGCGCACGCGATGTTCCCTCTATCTGAAAACCATCTACGAGCTTTGGACCCGTCCACCCTTTAGGTGAAATGAGGATAATCATTGGCCAACGTGGACGAGTTGGATCGTTGTTATCGAGAGCATCTTTTTTTATTTTTTTTATTTGATGTATTGCGACATCAAGTGCTTTAGCCATAGCCTGATGCATTAGCTCAGGCTCATGTCCTTCAACAAAAATAGGGCTCCAGCCATAACCGAACATTAATTGCTCTAATTCTTCATGGGTAATACGCGCTAAAACGGTAGGATTGGCAATTTTATACCCATTCAAATGCAATATAGGGAGAACAGCACCGTCACTGATAGGATTAAGAAACTTATTAGAATGCCATGCAGTTGCAATAGGCCCTGTTTCTGCCTCACCATCACCCACCACACAAGCAACTATTAAGTCTGGATTATCAAATACAGCTCCAAACGAATGACTCAAAGAATAGCCCAGCTCGCCACCTTCATGAATCGAGCCCGGACACTCGGGCGACACATGACTAGGAATGCCACCGGGAAACGAAAACTGCAAAAACAGTTTTTGCATACCTGCTTTATCTTGGCTTATATCAGGGTAAATTTCACTGTAGGTCCCCTCAAGATAAGTATTAGCAACCATAGCTTGCCCGCCATGCCCTGGGCCAGATACATAAATCATATTTAGATCGTGTATTTTAATAATGCGATTTAAATGCGCATAAATAAAATTTTGCCCGGGTGTTGTTCCCCAGTGCCCAAGCAACATATTTTTAATATCACTTAGTATCAGTGGGCGCTCTAAAAGTGGGTTATCGCATAAATAAATTTGACCTACCGACAGGTAATTCGTGGCACGCCAATATGCGTCAATTAACTCTAATTCTTTTGATGTTAATGAAGGAAGAATCATATGCAGGGTTTCCATCTTGTCGCATCCAAAAATGCTTAAGCCATGCTCTATATAAGAGCATGGCGAGGATTAGCCAGCGCACTAACTACGCAGTGGTAGTTATGTCCTGTTTTTTTTGCTCGAATTCTTTTTTGTCAATATCGCCGCTGGCGTATCTTTCATTAAGAATATCAATTGCTGTTTTATTAGACTCTAACCCATAGCGTCTATGGGTTCGGTAGCTATAACCCCAATGGCTTAAACTCGATATGAGCAATAACCACATACCAAACCATAAAAACCAACCCCAACCTGAGTACCACTCACTCCAAAATTCATGACCCATTTTAATCTCCACTTAAAATATGGAGCGCAAAACACTTACACCCCAATTAATACAATGAGTGTAAGTGAGTGATATTATTGGTTCTGTTCGCTAGCGTACGCATTTATTATTGTTAATCATAAGTAGTTGTTTTATTGAGCATTTACTTGCTGTTTCTATTAAATTTTGTTTCTATTAAAGTTAATTTCTATTAAGCCAACCTTTACGCCAAAAAATAAATATCATTGCTGCCGTTATCAAAATAAAAACACACCACAAAACGGGATATGCCCAAGTCCAGTTTAGCTCTGGCATGTATTTAAAGTTCATTCCATAAATTCCAGCTATAAATGTTAACGGTATAAAAACAGAAGATATAATAGTAAGCACTTTCATAATTTCATTCATACGATTTGAAATAGCTGACATGTATAGCTCACTTAAACCGCTTACCATTTCACGGTATGACTCAATAATTTCAACAATTTGAATATTATGCTCATACACATCTCTAAGGTAAGGGCGCGTAGAGTCATCTATTCTGCCTCCTTCCTCGCGATACAAATGGTCGATAACCTCTCGCATAGGCCAAACAATTCTTCTTAATAATGCCAATTCTCGTTTAATACTATGGATATGATGCAGTACGTGGGGAGTTGGATTTTCAAGTGTTGTTACTTCAAGTTCCTCAAGGATATCGCCATATTGTTCAAGTACCGGAAAACATTTATCAACCAGTTCATCAAGTAATGCATAAAGTAAATAACCAGTACCATTTTTGCGAATACGACGATTTTCTGTATGCAAACGACCGCGAACGGATTGCCACACGTCTCCTGGTTTTTCTTGAAAACTCAGTAAAACATTGTCATATAAAAGTAAGCTAACTTGCTCAATATCAAGGATTGTATTATTGGGCTCATGCGTCTCTAGCTTCAACATGCTTAATACAACAAATAAATGATCGTCAAAAAATTCGATACGAGGTCGCTGAGGTACATGTAAAATATCTTCTGCGGTGAGCGTATGAAATGCGAAATGATGTTGAAGTAAACCAACAATATAAGAGTCTGTATTACTCACGTGGATCCACCTCACTGTTGCCCACTCGGGTTGAGGAGTTTTTAAAAACTCATCAATATCACTAACCTCTTTGGCTTCTATACGGCTAGCTGAATAATCTATATAACGTATAACAGCATTGTTTGATCTTGTTGGCGCTAAAACACCAGCAACGTATTCAACTTTGGGTGACGGCCCAGAAATAGTGTTATATTTATGTTTTCTCGACTTGCGCACATTATATAGCCCCAATGCTGGAGCACCCAACTTTCTCTTTTTATTATGTATTAACATTATATGCTCGATTACTTTATTTAAAGTTAGCTGAATAAAGTGAGTATTATCAACACTTACAGCGCGAATAAAAGTCAGTCACAAAGCCACGCTACTCAAAAATAAGCATAGAGTCCGTGCGCTAACACTCAAATATAATGTCAGTTTTAAAAATACACTTCGCACGTTCTAATTATTCTTGTTATAGCGTTACCTCAAAATCAATGAAAAATAACATTGCTTGTTCGTCAGCGCACAGACCTTTGTTTTTCAAAAGCCGAAACTGGAAATATTAATCTACTTATCGTTTGTACTTTACAGCTTATAAAAGCATGGTTTTTTATAGATAAGCATTAGGGTCTGTTGACCTTTTAAGATAGAAATTTGTTCTATCTAGGGGCTATTTAATCGCGGCGCAAGGTTTGCAACCTAGCGGGCTCGGTAAAAACCGAGCAAAGCTTCCGCATCCAGCTCACGCTCTAGAATTAACCCAAAGGGCTGCGCATGTTTAACCTCAAAAGATAAACGTGCCCTAAATAAGAAGAAAGCACTTGATAAGCAAAAGCGCGTTAAAAACTGCAAAAATAATGCATTACAAATGCAAATAACCCACTAAAAAGGATCGTTATTATGTTACGTAGTATGAAAGACTTAGAAGGTTGTGCAATCGCTGCTAGTGACGGTATTGTAGGCAAAGAAAAAGATTTTTTGTTTGATGACCTAGCATGGGTGATACGTTATTTTGTTGTAGAAACAGGCACGTGGCTATCGAGTCGCAAAGTTTTAATTTCCCCTATTGCGGTGCAAAACCCAAATTGGGATGAAAAGATTTTCCCTGTTTTAATCAGTAAAGACCAAGTTAAAAATAGTCCTGGTATTGATACTAATAAACCCGTTTCACGACAACATGAAATGGATTACCTAAACTACTATGGATACCCGTATTACTGGATCGGTACTAATTTTTGGGGAAGCGGGATATATCCCTACTCCTTATATCCTGGCAATGACATTTTTGAACATAGTGTCGAAGGTGCCCGCAGCGCAAATCTAATTCATAAAAGTATAAAAAGTCAGCATGATCAAAAAGGGGATCCTAATCTTCGTAGTTGCAAAGCTATTATTGGCTATAACATACACGCTAAAGACGGAGACATTGGCCATGTATCAGGGTTTTTAGTTGAAGAAAATACATGGGCGGTTCGTTACCTAATTGTTGAGACGAGCAATTGGTGGGGAGGACATCAAGCACTTATCCCGTCAGCATGGATTTACGAAGTGCAATGGCTCGACAACTCAATTTCAACTGATTTAGTTCGTAAAGCGATAAAAGATGCGCCGGTATATGAGCCAAATAAAGAGATAACTCAGGACTTTGAAGCAGCTGTTTTTCATCACTATGAACTTGCTGCATACTGGGAAAAAATTGCTAAAACAGTAAATAAACAAAGTTAAAACAGGCACAAATTCCAAAACAAGCGTGTCTTAATCTGCCTTTTATAACACTCTTACCAAGCAAATATTCAAGGACGATATTTGCTTTTATACTTAAAAACGTTTCCTCCAAATGTTACTTGTAAAACTCAGGTAAAATTCAAATAAAATAAGAGCAATACACATCAATATAAAACAATTTTTTATTTGAATTTAAATTGTATTCAATTAAATCCACTTTATAAGAAAAACCGTAGTTGAGTAAATCACTTATACTATCAATACTCGTATCTGCCTTTCGATAGGTAAGTAGCTGCTTAATATCGTGGGCATAATGTCCTTGACGTGGAAATATAGTTGTTAAATCATTTTTCCACTGCGCTTTCATAGCAGCTAAAATACGTAACTTATCATCTACCATTACATAATGTTTAGCGGGGTACTGCTCTTTTATTGCTGCAAGCATTTGCTCTTTGTGAACATATATCAACACCCTTCCCTCCACTGCATCCCATAAACCGGAGCGTAAAATTTTAAGTGGTTGTAATACAATATCGCCATCAGACAAAATAACGGTGGGGCCAAATTGTTGTAAATGTTCAATCACAGCAAGTGCGTTAGGATAAAGCCTTTCTTTATATGGATAATTAATTAAAAAAGAAGAAATCAGATGCAGTCTCGGATCATCAGAATGTTCCATTCGATAACACTGTAGTGCGCCCAAATAGTCGGCATAACCGAGTTCTTTACGAAGTTTTTCAAAAATAGACCAGTAATGGTCACTATTTTCACAACCAAATTCACCTTCTAAAAAATCTTTCAAATGGCTTAAAATAGTATCGCTATCGAGCAATGTATTATCAACATCTAGTAAAAATACGATATCGGGAACTGTTTGCACGCGCTGTCCTTAAAATAATTTAAGTACTTTATATTTTATTATATGAGTTTATTAATATTGACTCTGTACGGTATCGCGCCAAACAATGATTATTAAAGCTCATATATTCAACGCTCGTTACCTTCTCAAAATTACTATAAATACAGATAATGGGTGATTTATGTTCGCTGTGGCACAGACTCAAAATTGCAAAGCCATTAGGATAAAGCGGTCATACAAATTGTAGAATAGTCTTTTAAGCTATACGTAGTACTGCTTTTATACCAATTTGCTTAATTAAGTGAGCTATTTTGAGGTAAGAAAACCGTGTCGATAACAAGGCAAAAATTTCGTTATTTAGTTGTTCTTTATCAGAAATTTTTAACACAGTTAGCGTCAGGTTTATGCCCTCAAATTGATCAAGTATTATTGCACATTGGTATTACTATGATAAATCGAGCTTACATTCCACTTAAGATTGAGAATAATGTAACTACACTCAATGTTTTAATTTGGTATTAAGTTTTTTATTTTATCGAGTAATATTTTAGGAATAATCACATGAGTAATAACATCTCAAGTAATTCAGTATCAAAAACTAAACCTAATTTGAATAAAGAAGGTCTCAGCCGACATGACATGATTGAAGCTAAAGCTTACTCATTAGCGAGTGATCGTGACTTTACCGGTGACAATCACTTAAATGATTGGCTTGAAGCTGAAAAGGAAGTAGACGGACAACTACCAAAGTAGGTTAAATGTAAAAAGCCCACTAACAGCAGAACATACACAAATTTTAAAGCCCAGGCTCAATGAGCAACTTGCTGGGCTGTTTTGAAGCTATTACCGGATTTCATTTTTATGTAAATAAACTTATTAGATACCAAAATATATTAACTGATAATGGATAGTTTTCTAACGTTAGGTTTTTTTTCCATATAAGACTCCAACCTGTCTGTTTCTCTTTTTACAACCTCATAGCACTCGCAAGACTGAGACTCTAATTGAGGTCGGTCTATCACACTAATATGACCACGTTTATAAGTGATAATACCCAGCTTTTGTAGTTTACCAGCGGCCTCAGTTACCCCCTCACGCCTTACGCCTAACATATTTGCTATTAGCTCTTGAGTCATTATTAAATTGTTACTCGGTAAACGGTCAATCGATAGTAAAAGCCAGCGGCTTAGTTGTTGCACTATACTATGATGTCGATTACAAACTGCGGTTTGCGCTGTTTGGGTAATCAATGATTGCGTGTAACGTAACATGAGCATACGCATATCAGGCTCGCTATTAAATTGCCTGCGTAACTCACAAGCGGGTAAGCGATAAGCGGTACCAGCACTTTGCACAATAGCTCGGTTGGGGGTGCTTTCTCCCCCCATAAATACAGCTATACCTACAACCCCTTCATTACCGATAACTGATATTTCAGCAGATGAGCCATCAATCATCACATACAATAATGAAACAATACTATCTATTGGAAAATAAACGTAATCGAGCTTTTCACTTGTTTCATAAATAACTTCTCCAAGGGATAAATTGACTCGCTTTAAAAGCGGAAACATGCGGTGTTGTGCGTCAGTAGATAAAGCATTAAGCAGTTTGTTCTTCAATTGACCCATCTAATGTGAATTTCCTTTTTATATGCCCAACTTATAACTAATAAAACCTAAAAGTAATGGCTTTGAAAGTATGTAAGTCAGGATATTTTAATAATAAACTCGGATTTGTTTATACAGTTATTAGGCGCTAGAAATGAAAGGTCGTTGCTTTTTGATAATAAAAATTGTTCTATTTTTATTAAAGAATTTTAAGGTGCCTTTAATTATTTTATATACGTTTATTCACTTTAAATATAAGCCGACACTCCCAGCTGTACTTCACTGAAATAATAAGATACTCAATATAACAAGGCGAATATGTACGCTAACACACATAGTCTAAATTTATCTGCCTTTAGTTGATATATATGCATAATAGTTGATGAAATTTAAAGATAATCCACACCATAACATGGCGACAACTCACTGTTATAAAACACAAAATCTAACTCTACTATTAGACTATGTGTGTTGACGAACCGACCCTTAACGAAGCTTGTTATATGTTGATGTATGTATTCAACAATAAGATAAACTTTATGAATATTTTTAATGATTACTTGCTCACCTCTAATAACCAAAATAATTTAAAACATCTTTTTTTAAATCCAGTGATAAATTTAACCGTCAATATTTTCACTACGACGTTTAGTCTCAAGTATTTACCACGATGAATAAAAATAAGCTTATCAACATCCTTTCGCCGTTTTTCCCTTGGCTTAAATCAGCTCCCCCAAAAGAACAAATCCCCATTCGATCAGAGCTCTTAAGTGCTGAACAAATGGAAAAACATGCAAAATCACTAGCAAAAAGTCATATTTTAGATGCTAAAAACACTCAAGATCAGCTACTTGAGCGCCTAGACGAAAACGAAAAAATACTGATTAAAGCCAATAGTTTATTAACCATTGCCGTTAAAGCAAAGCAGCCTATAGTGCCCTCTGGTGAGTGGTTACTCGATAATTTTTATCTTATTGAAGAGCAAATTCGTACCGCTCGGCTTCATTTACCTAAGCACTATAGTCAGGAACTGCCACGTTTAGAGCAAGGTGCCTCTTTAGGTATGCCGCGAGTTTATGATATTGCGTTAAATGTAATTTCCCATGGCGACGGGCGTGTAGATAGCGAAATTCTAGCGCAATTTTTAGCCGCGTATCAAACCGTAACAACGCTTAACCTTGGTGAGCTCTGGGCCATTCCAATTATGCTAAGGTTAGCCTTAATTGAAAACCTACAACGCGTAAGTACACGTATCATAATCGCACGCCAGCACCTAAATCTAGCCCAACAGTGGGCTAATCAAATGTTAGAAATTGCTGAGCAAGACCCTAATAGTTTAATTTTAGTTATTGCCGACATGGCACGCTCAAAGCCTCCTATGGAAAGCGCTTTTGTAGCAGAGCTAACTCGTTTATTACAAGGGCATGGTTCGGCATTAGCACTTCCCCTTACTTGGATTGAACAACAACTAGCTGATTCGAGTTTAACCATAGAGCAACTAATACAAAAAGAGAATCAGCAACAAGCCGCTGATCAAGTCTCAATTAGCAATAACATTAGTAGCTTACGCTGGTTGACCGCGATGAACTGGGCGGATTTTGTAGAAGATCATAGCGCTGTAGAACACATTTTGCGCCAAGATATAGAGGGTGTGTATGGTTATATGGACTTTATCACGCGAGATAGTTACAGAAAAATCATAGATCAACTCGCTAAGCGAAGCTCATTTTCAGAAGTCGATATAGCTAAAAAAGCAATAAAATTAGCCCAGCAGGCTGATCAAGCCCAAACAATATCAAACACAACGCTTGCGCCTAACCATGTAGGCTACTATTTAATTGATAAAGGTATTACGCAATTAAAGCAGCGCATAACAGTAAAAACGCCTATTTTGAAAACGTTATTTTCGCAAGCCAAGCGTATAACATTAGTACTTTATTTAGGGGCAATTATATCCTTAACAGCCCTAATTAGTGCCTCTTTTATGGCTATGGTCGTTCCTAATAACATACCTCACTGGCAGTTTATTCTTTTAATAATTTTAACTTTATTCGGAGCAAGTCAATTAGCCTCAGCACTTGTAAACTGGATAGTTACCTTGCTAGTCGATCCACAACGATTACCCAGAATGGACTATTCAAAAGGGTTACCAGCGCAAAATAAAACATTCGTAGTAATCCCCACAATGCTTACCAGCTCTATAAGTATTGAGCAGTTATTAGAAGTACTCGAAGTTAGATTTTTAGGTAATCGCGATCAACATATACACTTTGCTCTACTGACCGACTTTACTGATGCAGAGCAACAAACACTCCCCACAGACGAAGCGTTGTTATCGCAAGTACGCCTTGGTATAGAAAACCTTAATGCCAAATATGCAGAGCCTTCTCTTTTACAGCAAGAAAGTCGCTTTTTTTTACTGCATCGCCCACGAACCTGGAATCCAAAAGAGCAAATTTGGATGGGGTTTGAACGTAAACGCGGAAAATTATCAGATCTAAACGCACTGCTTCGAAACCCAATAGAACATGCATTTGAACTTATCGTCGGTGATATTAACGATATACAAAAAGTTAAATATGTCATTACTTTAGATACCGATACACAACTTCCACGAGATTGTGCCCGTCAGTTAGTTGCGACCATGGCGCACCCTTTAAATCAACCAAGATTTGATGAAAAAAGACAATGTATTGTAGGCGGCTACGGCATTTTACAACCACGTATGGCAGCAAGTCTATCGGGACATAACCCTTCTCGTTACTCGCAATTATTTGGTGAAGAACCGGGTATCGACCCATATACGCGTTCAATATCCGATGTATACCAAGACCTCTTTTCACAAGGCTCATTTATCGGTAAAGGTATATACGATATAGATGCATTTGAACAAACACTTGGTAACCGTTTACCACAAAACCAAATACTCAGCCATGATTTACTCGAAGGTTGCTATGCTCGCTCAGGGTTGATTAGTGATGTGCACTTGTACGAAGAATACCCTACACGTTACAACACTGATATGTGTCGGCGTGAGCGCTGGATCAGAGGAGATTGGCAAATTGTGCGCTGGTTACTTCCTCGTGTTTTAAACACTCGAAGCGATAAATGTCAAAATCCTTTGTCACCTTTATCACGTTGGAAAATTCTTGATAATTTACGTCGAAGTATCGAACCATTCGCAATTTTTTTATTACTTACTGTAGGTTGGTTTACAGCAGCTAATCCATTGAAATGGACCCTTGCCATAAGTGCTATTTATTTATTACCGCCATTGCTGAGCGCGCTAATTTCGTCGATGCGCAAACCCGCAGAAATGCTGATGTCCCACCATTTGCATGATGTTTTACAGTGCTTTGTTCGTCAACTTATTCAAATCG
Organism: Pseudoalteromonas sp. TAB23; assembly: GCF_000498075.1. Classification (NCBI taxonomy): domain Bacteria; kingdom Pseudomonadati; phylum Pseudomonadota; class Gammaproteobacteria; order Alteromonadales; family Pseudoalteromonadaceae; genus Pseudoalteromonas; species Pseudoalteromonas sp. TAB23. The sequence continues at coordinate 5,735 of NZ_AUTP01000159.1, read as the reverse complement.
GTTTTCGTTTAGCATGTTTACCTTTTGAGGCTGTGTTTAACTTAACCGCAATATTACGTAGTGCGGGTCGAATGCTGTTTACTCAACGTCGTTTATTAGAGTGGCATGTCACAGATCATAAATCTAATTATGTAGTAAATGCCTTAATAAATAGTTATTACACTATGTGGACTGCGCCATTTATTGCGATTACTTTAATCGCTTCGCTACTTTACTTTGCCCCTTTACACTTAACTTTTACAAATATATTAGCGGTATTTCCTCTACTTTTATTATGGCTTTTATCACCGGTTATAACATGGTGGTTTAGTGAGCCTAAACTCGATAATTTAGCGCCACTGAGCGACAAGCAACAATTATTTTTACAAACTATTGCCCGTAAAACATGGGCTTTTTTCGACCACTTTAACACTGCAGACGATCATTGGTTAATTCCCGATAACTATCAAGAGGAAGCCGGTCCTGTTATTGCGCACCGTACATCGCCTACTAATATTGGTCTGTCTTTACTGGCTAACGTTAGCGCCTATGATTTTGGTTTTATTGTACAAAGTGATTTAATTCAACGCACGCAAGATTGCTTTAATACACTCGATAAACTCGAGCGTCACGAAGGGCATTTTTATAACTGGTACGACACACAAACATTGCAACCTTTGCCACCGCGCTATATTTCATCAGTAGATAGCGGTAACTTAGCCGGTCACCTTTTAACTTTACAAATAGCATTAAAAGAACTCCCTTCTAAACCTATTGTTCACCCACAAATGTTTGAAGGCATAAGTATCACTTTGGCTATTGTGGCAAACTTGTTTAAAACATTGCAATTAGACTCAGAGCAAAATAAAAACAATATTATCGATACCGCTATTAATGCCATGAGCTCAATACTTAACGCTGTTCGTATCACTGCGCCTACAAATCTATATGACGTTGAACAGCACTTAATTACACTCAATAATAATGCGCGAATATTGTTAGAGAATATAAAGCAAGACGCTGCTAATGATTTAGATACAAAGTCGAAAGAGCATAAAGTATGGACTCAAGACTTACACAGGCAATGCCAGCGTACCCTAAACGAACTCTATTTATTTTCGCCATGGCTCAAACTAACTAATCCGCCAGTTAGCTTAAAACTGCAATTTCTTGATTCTAATATTTTGACAATGCAGCAATTAGTTAAACGTTGCCCCGACACTATTAACGCAATTGATGCGCTTTTATCATCGGTATTACCATCCGACGAAACTCAGTGGCTTTCTTCATTACGAATTCATACTTTAGCCAGTACACAGCTTGCCAAAGATTGCATTTCGCAATGTGACAAATTAGCCAACAGAGCGATTGAATTTGCACAAATGGAATATGCATTTTTATATGATGAGTCTCGCCATTTATTGGCTATTGGTTATAACGTAGATGAGCATCGACGTGACACCAGTTTTTACGATTTACTGGCATCTGAAGCACGTTTAGCCAGTTTTATTGCTATAGCACAAGGTAAATTGCCACAGCAAACCTGGTTCGCTCTAAGTCGCCTACTAACCAGCGCTGGCGCCGAGCCGGTGCTGGTGTCGTGGAGTGGCTCTATGTTTGAGTATCTTATGCCCATGTTAGTTATGCCTAGCTACGACGGTACATTGCTCGAACAAACTTGCCGTGCAGCGGTTACCCGACAAATTGATTATGGAAAAAGACAAAACGTACCGTGGGGCATATCTGAGTCGGCATACAATACGGTAGATGCTTCTCTTAATTTTCAATATCATGCCTTTGGCGTACCGGGTTTAGGGCTAAAACGAGGCTTATCAGAAGACCTCGTCATCGCTCCCTACGCGTCTGCATTGGCATTAATGGTTAACCCACAAGCCGCGTGCGAAAATCTTCAACTGTTAGCTGATAGTGGACTTGAGGGACATTACGGATTGTATGAGGCAATAGATTACACCCCTGCCCGTTTATCCAGAGATCAAAAAAGCGCAGTCATTCGCTCCTTTATGGCTCATCATCAAGGTATGAGCTTACTTGCATTGGCATATCATTTACTTGACCAGCCTATGCAAAAACGCTTTGAATCAGACCCTTTACTGCAATCAGCTTTGCTATTACTACAAGAGCGCGTGCCTAAAACATCTATATTCCAACCTCATATAGACCAATACGCAGAGAGCGGGGCTTTATTTGAACATGCAAAAATAAAGGTTAATCCACCTATTCCAGCCATTACCTCAACACCCCAAGTACAGCTACTTTCAAATGGTCGTTACCATGTAATGCTTACAAATGCAGGAGGTGGCTACAGCNCCGACTTAGCCGTTACACGGTGGCGTGAGGATCCTACTTGCGACAATTGGGGAACATTTGTCTACGTTAGAGATACAGCCACAGGCGACTTTTGGTCAGCAGCCCACCAGCCAACGCTAAAACCAGCCCAGTCGTATAGCGCATCATTTTCTGAAGGTCGCGCTGAGTTTCGCCGAAGCGATCAGCATATAGAAACTTACACTGAAATCGTTGTCTCTCCGGAGGACGATATTGAACTTCGTCGTATACGCTTAAGTAATCACTCACCCGATACCCGTACAATTGATATAACCACTTATGCAGAAGTTGTAATGGCAAATCCTGCAGCCGACCTTATGCAACCGTCATTTAGTAATTTGTTTGTACAAACTGAAATACTTCCATGTGGCAATGCTATTTTATGTACTCGTCGTGCACGCTCTGCTGATGAAAAAACACCTTGGATGTTTCATTTACTTTCAACACGCGACAATAGCAGCACAACAAAAGTCGGAACCCTGTCTTGTACAACTGATCGCATGCAATTTATTGGTAGAGGTCGCTCTTTGGTTTCACCACAAGCAATGCTAGAAATGGGCGAACTTGACTCTAAACAAGGGTCTGTGCTTGATCCTATTGTTGCTATTCGCGCCCCTGTGACTTTACTTGCTGGCAGTGTAGTAACACTCGATGTAATAACGGGTATGGCACAAAGTAGACAGGCTTGCCTTGCGCTAATTGCTAAATATCAAGATCATCACATTACCGATCGAGCACTTGATTTAGCATGGACTCATAGCGATGTGACCTTACGCCAAATTAACGCCAATGAAGCAGATGCTCAACTCTACCGGCAGTTGGCTGGGTACATTTTGTATGCCAATGCAACTCTTCGAGCTAACGCATCTGTACTAATACAAAATCGTCGAGGACAATCTGGACTATGGGGCTACTCAATTTCTGGCGACTTACCTATCATATTATTAAAAGTAGCCAGCGGTAATAATATTGAAATTGCCCGCCAACTTATTCAATGCCATGCATATTGGCGCTTAAAAGGGCTTGTCGCTGATTTAGTCATTTGGAATGAAGAGCAAGTTGGTTACCGACAAGGTTTGCAAGACCAAATTATGGGGCTAATCGCAACGGGTACTGAGTCTCATTATATTGACCGTCCTGGCGGGATATTCGTTCGCTCAGCAGAACAAATTTCGAATGAAGACCGCATACTGTTACAAGCCGTTTCGCGGATTATTATTGATCAAAGTGGCACATTGGCAGAGCAAGTAAACCGTCGAACGCTTGCAGAGAAAAACGTAAAGGGATTAATCCCAACTCAAGCATTACATCCCAAAATCAATCAAGCGCTTGGCAATACTCAAGAAAACTTACTTTTAAATAATGGACTGGGTGGGTTTAGTGAAGATGGTCGCGAATATATTATTACCACCACCGAAGCGAATAAAACCCCTCTGCCTTGGGTTAATGTGTTAGCAAACGCACATTTTGGCAGCGTTATTGACGAAAATGGTTTTGCTTATACGTGGAGCGAAAACGCCCATGAGTTTCGTTTAACGCCGTGGAGTGCAGACACTACAGGCTCATCTGGTGGCGAAGCCTTTTATTTACGTGATGAAGATACAGGTAAATTTTGGTCACCTTGTGCGATGCCAAAACGTGGGGCTAATCCCTATATAACCCGCCATGGCTTTGGTTATAGTACCTTTGAGCACAGTGAAACCGGCATCGAATCCTCTCTTTGTGTGTATGTAGATACACTCGACGCCGTAAAATACTCGGTATTAAAAATTAAAAACAACTCATTAACTACCAGGCGCCTAAGTGCAACAGGTTATGTTGAATGGGTACTTGGCGATCTTCGTTCTAAAACAGCGCTACACCTTGTAACAGAAATTGATGCTAAGAGCGGTGCATTGGTTGCCTCTAATGCCTATAACTCAGAGTTTGGTGGCAGAGTTGCTTTTTTTGACGTTGATGATATGTCACGAACACTAACAGGAGACCGTAGCGAGTTTATTGGTCGCAATAAAACATTACACGATCCCCAGGCAATGACTCGTACTCATTTATCTGGCAACTTAGGAGCGGCACTCGATCCGTGCGGTGCAATTCAAGTCCCTTTTGAATTGCAAAGTGAACAAGAGCGCACAATTATTTTTAGGCTCGGTGCTGCGCAAAATAAAGAGCAAGCAAGTACGCTTGCTTTAAAACTCAGAAAACCCGGTACAGCACGCATTGCACTCGAAAAAGTCACTGATTTTTGGCAGCAAACACTCGGCAGTGTGCAGGTTAATACCCCCGACCCTGCATTGAATGTATTAGCAAATGGCTGGCTTGTGTACCAAACTTTAGCATGTCGTTTTTGGGCTCGCAGTGGGTTTTATCAAAGTGGTGGCGCGTTTGGCTTTCGCGATCAGTTACAAGATGCCATGGCATTAATACATGCTTCGCCTGCATTACTAAGGGATCACATACTGTACTGCGCCACACGTCAGTATAGCGAAGGTGATGTGCAACATTGGTGGCATCCACCATCAGGGCGCGGTGTAAGAACACGCTGTTCAGACGATTATTTATGGCTACCATTAGCTACGTGTCGTTACATAAAAGGCACTGATGACATAACTATTTTAGATGAGCTAATGCCCTTTATTGAAGGTCGCCCCCTTAAAGACGACGAAGAATCCTATTACGACTTACCTTCTGTGAGTGCAGCAAGGTCGAGCCTTTATCAGCATTGCGTGTTGGCAATTGAGCATGGTTTACACTTTGGAGAAAAAGGTTTACCGTTAATGGGCTCAGGAGATTGGAATGACGGTATGAGCCTTGTTGGAATACACGGCAAAGGCGAAAGCGTTTGGCTGGGGTTCTTTTTATATAAAATACTACAAGAATTTTCACCTATTGCTGCATTACATGGCGATATAGAGTTTGCTACTCGTTGTGACGATGAAGCACAAAAACTACAAGGTAACCTAGCTAAACATGCATGGGACGGAGCTTGGTATCGTCGCGCATGGTTTGACGACGGAACCGCGCTGGGCTCATCACAAAGCCCAGAGTGCACTATTGACTCAATAGCGCAAAGTTGGTCAGTGCTTTCTGGTGCAGCTAATAATGAGCGCTCTACGCAAGCAATGTCGTCTTTGTATCAGCATTTGGTCAATAGCGATGATAAATTAATCCAATTACTCAATCCGCCTTTTGATAAATCAAAAATGAACCCTGGTTATATAAAAGGTTACGTCCCGGGCGTGCGCGAAAATGGCGGGCAGTATACGCATGCCGCTATTTGGGCAAGCATGGCATTTGCTCAACAAGGCGACAAAAAAAGAGCGTGGGAATTGATGAATATAATCAATCCATTAAATCATGCTAAAAACGCCGAACAAGTTGAAACCTATAAAGGCGAACCTTATGTCGTAGCC
>NZ_AUTP01000158.1:0-1783 GCF_000498075.1 Pseudoalteromonas sp. TAB23 | reverse complement strand
TAACAATCATCTGTGTGGACACTACGAACAAATAAGTTCTAAATCGTATAAGGAGGTGATCCAGCCCCAGGTTCCCCTAGGGCTACCTTGTTACGACTTCACCCCAGTCATGAATCACTCCGTGGTAAACGTCCTCCCGAGGGTTAGACTATCTACTTCTGGAGCAACCCACTCCCATGGTGTGACGGGCGGTGTGTACAAGGCCCGGGAACGTATTCACCGCGTCATTCTGATACGCGATTACTAGCGATTCCGACTTCATGGAGTCGAGTTGCAGACTCCAATCCGGACTACGACGCACTTTAAGTGATTCGCTTACTCTCGCGAGTTCGCAGCACTCTGTATGCGCCATTGTAGCACGTGTGTAGCCCTACACGTAAGGGCCATGATGACTTGACGTCGTCCCCACCTTCCTCCGGTTTATCACCGGCAGTCTCCTTAGAGTTCTCAGCATTACCTGCTAGCAACTAAGGATAGGGGTTGCGCTCGTTGCGGGACTTAACCCAACATCTCACAACACGAGCTGACGACAGCCATGCAGCACCTGTATCAGAGTTCCCGAAGGCACCAAACCATCTCTGGTAAGTTCTCTGTATGTCAAGTGTAGGTAAGGTTCTTCGCGTTGCATCGAATTAAACCACATGCTCCACCGCTTGTGCGGGCCCCCGTCAATTCATTTGAGTTTTAACCTTGCGGCCGTACTCCCCAGGCGGTCTACTTAATGCGTTAGCTTTGAAAAACAGAACCGAGGCTCCGAGCTTCTAGTAGACATCGTTTACGGCGTGGACTACCGGGGTATCTAATCCCGTTTGCTCCCCACGCTTTCGTACATGAGCGTCAGTGTTGACCCAGGTGGCTGCCTTCGCCATCGGTATTCCTTCAGATCTCTACGCATTTCACCGCTACACCTGAAATTCTACCACCCTCTATCACACTCTAGTTTGCCAGTTCGAAATGCAGTTCCCAGGTTGAGCCCGGGGCTTTCACATCTCGCTTAACAAACCGCCTGCGTACGCTTTACGCCCAGTAATTCCGATTAACGCTCGCACCCTCCGTATTACCGCGGCTGCTGGCACGGAGTTAGCCGGTGCTTCTTCTGTCAGTAANTGACTGAAAGTGCTTTACAACCCGAAGGCCTTCTTCACACACGCGGCATGGCTGCATCAGGCTTGCGCCCATTGTGCAATATTCCCCACTGCTGCCTCCCGTAGGAGTCTGGGCCGTGTCTCAGTCCCAGTGTGGCTGATCATCCTCTCAAACCAGCTAGGGATCGTCGCCTTGGTGAGCCATTACCTCACCAACTAGCTAATCCCACTTGGGCCAATCTAAAGGCGAGAGCCGAAGCCCCCTTTGGTCCGTAGACATTATGCGGTATTAGCAGTCGTTTCCAACTGTTGTCCCCCACCTCAAGGCATGTTCCCAAGCATTACTCACCCGTCCGCCGCTCGTCAGCAAAGTAGCAAGCTACTTTCTGTTACCGCTCGACTTGCATGTGTTAGGCCTGCCGCCAGCGTTCAATCTGAGCCATGATCAAACTCTTCAATTAAAAAGTTTTATGTCTTTCGACAGCTCAATGAATTCTGAATTTTTTGTTTTTGTTGCCAAAAACGAATTGACTGTGCGTTATTATTTTCACTTTTAAAAAAAGTGAAATCAAAACAGCTCAAGGCTGAATCTTTTAATAACATATGGTCACTCAGTTTCAATTGAGACTCTAATTTTTTTGCCTCGCTACCTAAGTAGGTTGGCTGTTAGAACTCAATCTGTACGAGTGCCCACACAG
>NZ_AUTP01000157.1:0-1043 GCF_000498075.1 Pseudoalteromonas sp. TAB23 | reverse complement strand
CCATTCGTGTTTTCATTCAATCCGCGCTCCCATGAGTGATAAGGGTGAGCAAAATAAACAGGAACACTTAAAGCCTCTGTGATTTGATCGTGATAAGCGAACTCTTTTCCATTGTCAGCCGTGATGCTATGAAGCGCTGACCTATATGGCCTTAATAGTTCTATCGTCGCCGCAGTGACGGCTTGTGCTGTTTTGCCTGCCACCTGAGTTGATACAGTGAATTGGGTGACCCGCTCTACAATGGTAACAAGGGCGCCTCGATGACCTTTACCTATGACGGTATCTATTTCCCAATCTCCGATACGACCTTTCTCATCAACTATTTGTGGACGTTCTTCAATGCTAACGCGATTTTTTATTTGCCCTCGGTTTGTTTTACCATGACTGCGCTTGTGATATTTCTTACCGTGTCGGCGCAGATGTAGGTATAACTCACCACCTGCTTTTTTATCTTCCCAGATATACAGATAAATGCATTCATGACTGACAGACCGTTCACTTTCTTTGCGCAACCATCCCGTTATTTGTTCAGGACTCCACTTCTCATTAAGCTTCTGGGTAATTAAAGCCATCATTTCAGGTGTCATCTTAAGCGGTTTTCTTACACTTCTTCGGCGAAACAAAGCCCGCTCATGAGCTTGCTTGTGTCTGTAACCTCGCTTACCTGTATTTCTAGAAAGCTCTCTTGAAATTGTAGATTGCGATAAATTAGTTAGCTCAGCAATACTTTGTTGCGTAAAACCACTTTTCTTTAGAACGGCGATCTGGCATCTTTGCGCATAGGTCAGTTGTTTGTAATGTCTCATTGTAAAATCTCTTGCCGGAGAAAAAGCAGTTAGCATATGAGCAACTGACCACTTAATCTAGCCAAAACAAGTTATGCACTTACAATTTGAATCTAGGATTTATAAAAAAGTTATAAACTCTATTTATAACTTTAAACAAAAAAGCGAAGAGCCTTTAAGGCATCTTCGCTTTTTTATTTAGGTAGCAGCAGAATATAAACCACGTCTACCGTAAGGTAATATTAATGGCTAATCGAC
>NZ_AUTP01000156.1:0-1497 GCF_000498075.1 Pseudoalteromonas sp. TAB23 | reverse complement strand
AGCCGTAGAAGCAGGCGTTGGCACACCAGATATATATCCAAATGCAGGTTACAGCACAAGCGATGTAGCAGCAGCCATCGTTTCACGCATTTAATAACATAGTAAAGTTGCAGCACCGTTATGCTGCAACTCAAACAGATTAGGGAATTAGCAAGTGGCCCAAACGTTATACGAAAAAATTTGGCAAGCACACACCGTTGCCAGCATAAACGAGCAAACCGACTTACTTTATATTGACCGCCATTTAGTGCACGAGGTGACTTCTCCGCAGGCTTTTGCAGGTCTACGTGAAAAAAACCGTACTGTACGTTGCCCAGAAAAAACCTTTGCAACGATGGATCATAACGTATCGACTAAAAGCCGATCACTTGATGCCGCAAGCGAAGTATCTAAAAACCAATTAATGGCGCTTGATAAAAACTGTAAAGAGTTTGGTATTGTACTTTACGATTTAAACTCAATTAACCAAGGCATTGTCCATGTAATGGGCCCAGAGCAAGGCATTACTTTGCCAGGCACAACCATTGTATGTGGCGATAGCCATACTTCTACACATGGTGCGTTTGGCGCATTAGCGCATGGTATTGGTACGTCTGAGGTTGAGCACGTATTAGCAACGCAAACGCTACAGCAAAAAAAGGCGAAATCGTTAAAAATTCAAATTAACGGTGTATTGCGTCCAACGGTTACGGCTAAAGATTTAATTATGGCGGTAATTGGCAAGTTAGGTACCGCTGGTGGCACAGGTTATGTAGCAGAGTTTTGTGGTGCAGGCATTGAAGCGCTTTCAATGGAAGCCCGTATGACGCTATGTAATATGAGCATAGAAATGGGTGCAAAAGCGGGTTTAATTGCATCTGACCAAATTACTTATGATTACTTAAAAGGTCGTCCGTTTGCACCAAAAGGCGCAGATTTTGATGCAGCCGTTGAATATTGGGAAACATTAAAAACAGATGAAGGCGCACACTTTGATTTAGTTGTTGAGCTAAATGCTGACGACATTCAACCGCAAATTACCTGGGGCACAAGCCCAGAGCAAGTAATTGGTGTTGATGAGTGCATACCCGATCCAGATAAAGAGCCAGATTTAATTAAAGCCGATGCTATTCGCAGCGCACTTAAATACATGGACTTAAAAGCGGGCGATAAATTATCAAGCGCGAAAGTAGACACGGTATTTATTGGCTCATGTACAAATAGCCGCATTGAAGACTTGCGCGCTGCTGCAAAAATTGTAGAAGGCAAACAGGTTGTAGCCGGCATAGAGGCGTTAATTGTACCGGGCTCTGGCTTAGTTAAAAAACAAGNCGAAGACGAAGGCTTAGCTGATATTTTTAAAGCCGCTGGCTTTGAATGGCGCGAACCGGGTTGTTCTATGTGTTTAGCGATGAACGATGACCGCCTAGGAGCAGGCAAGCGTTGTGCATCTACTTCTAACCGTAACTTTGAGGGTCGCCAAGGTCGTGGTGGGCGTACCCATTTAGTTAGTCCCGC
>NZ_AUTP01000155.1:0-1844 GCF_000498075.1 Pseudoalteromonas sp. TAB23 | reverse complement strand
CCCGCCTATAAATTCTCTAAACTCTTTAAAGCACCACGTTACACGCTCAACATCTAAATGCCACAAACCAAACTCACGAATACCTGGCGAGTCGATTAGGTTACCGCCACTTGGTAAATGGTGAAGGCGTGAAACAGTTGTTGTGTGCTGGCCTAAGCCGCTGTTTTCAGATACTTCTTTAGTTAATATTTCAGCGTTAGGCAATACAGTATTAACGAGGGTTGATTTACCCACACCACTTTGGCCAACAAAAATATTATTTTTATCAACAAGTACTTCTTTTAATTTATCGATACCATCGCCTGATATATTACTAACAAGGAGTACTTGGTAATCAAGTTTACGATAGATATCGAGAACTTTTTGTATTTCGTTAAGGCCTGCTTCGTCAATTAAATCGGTTTTATTGAGCACTAAAATTGGCTCAATGCCCATATCTTCACAGGCTATTAAATAACGGTCGATAATACTGGGTGTAAATTCGGGTAATACCGCCGATACCATGAGTATTTGGTCAATGTTGGCTGCAATAACTTTAACACCGTCGTAAAAATCAGGGCGGGTAAGTTGCGAGCGACGCTCTTGCGTGGCTTCAATTACACCGGCTAAATCACCTTCACTTACTTTGGCACGGCGAAATAATACTTCATCACCACATACTAAATTAGACACAGTACGGCGTATATTACAGCGAAGTACATCGCCATTTTCAGTTTCGACATCGGCGTGTTGGCCAAAACGACTGATCACAATTGCGCTCTCGACCTGACCTAAGTTATCGGTTTGCCATTCTTGCGCCCCTTTTTTAGCCGGTCTTGAGTCTGCGCTATTAATGCGCTTTTGGTGATTGGCCTTGATCTGACGCGATTGGCCTTTACTTAATTTTTTTTGTTTTGCCACTGGAGGCCTATAACCTTAGTTAAATGTCGCTTTTCCTAAAAAAAGCTTTAGCTCGACGGTTGATGCTAATATGATATATCGAAATGCGTTGGATCTAAAGGAAAGCACCGCTTAGGTAATTATGACTATTAATAAATCAAATTTAATTTGGCTCGATCTTGAAATGACAGGGCTCGAACCAGAGACCGATAAAATACTCGAAATTGCGACGGTTGTCACTGACGCAGACCTGAATATATTAGCCGAAGGGCCAACTATAGCTATTCATCAAAGTGATGAATTACTAAATGGCATGGACGAGTGGTGTACTACTCAACATGGTAAGTCGGGTTTAACAGCTCGCTGCAAAGCAAGTACCTTTGATGAAGCCTATGCTGTAGAGCAAACTTTAGCGTTTTTAAAGCAGTGGGTACCAGCAGGCACTTCGCCAATGTGTGGTAATTCAATTGGTCAAGACCGCCGCTTTATGAATAAATATATGCGCGAGCTTGAAGACTTCTTTCATTACAGAAATCTTGATGTGAGTACTATTAAAGAATTAGCACGTCGCTGGAAACCAGAAGTGCTTGCAAAAGTGAACAAAAAAGGCTCACACCTTGCTTTGGATGACATTAAAGATTCGATTATGGAATTAAAAGTCTATAGAGAAAATTTCTTTAATTTGTAAAAAACACTTGCAAACAGACTGTATTATTGTAGAATCCTGCCCCGCTCAAGACGATAACCCACGCGGGGTTAGTGTGTTTGAGTGATTGAATTACCATCAATAAATGCGGTACTAGCTCAGTTGCTAGAATGTTGAACGCGACCTGTCGCGCACCAACGTAAAATAACTGAAGAAGTGAAAATGCGGTACTAGCTCAGTTGGTAGAATGTTGAACGCGACCTGTCGCGCACCAACGTAAAATAACTGAAGAAGTGAAAATGCGGTACTAGCTCAGTTG
>NZ_AUTP01000154.1:0-11128 GCF_000498075.1 Pseudoalteromonas sp. TAB23 | reverse complement strand
GATTACAACGATACGTGGTTAGCTGCTGAATGGGGGCACCCTTCTGATAACTTAGGTGCTATTTTAGCTGTAGCCGATCACTTGTCTCAAGTCAGAATCGCAAATTCACAGCCTCCCCTGACTATGCGAGACGTACTTGAAGCCATGATTATGGCGCATGAAATTCAAGGCGTTATCGCATTAGAAAATTCTTTTAATCGTGTTGGCTTATGCCATGTATTATTGGTGCGTGTAGCCTCAACGGCTGNGCCATATCTCAAGCATGGGTTGATGGTTCTGCACTGCGTACTTATCGTCATGCACCAAACACTGGGTCTCGTAAATCTTGGGCTGCGGGCGATGCAACTGCCAGAGCAGTTTATTTAGCTGATATGGCAATGCGCGGTGAAATGGGTATACCCAGTGCATTAACAGCTGCGCAATGGGGGTTTTATGATGTCTCTTTCTCCAAAACTAATAAAGACCAAGCACTAAAGCCTGAAGCGCAGCGCACGTTTTCGTTCTCCCAAGGTTACGGTTCATATGTAATGGAAAACATTTTGTTTAAAATTTCTTTTCCAGCAGAGTTTCATGCGCAAACAGCAGCAGAAGCCTCCGTTATTTTGCACCCTCAAGTAAAGTCGCGTTTAGACGATATTGAGAAAATAGTGATCCGCACCCACGAGTCAGCCATACGCATTATTTCTAAAACAGGACCGCTTGCCAACGCAGCTGACCGCGACCATTGCTTACAATATATGATTGCCGTTCCTTTGGCATTTGGGAACTTAACTAGCGATCATTATGAGGACGACTTTCACAACACGCACCCTATCATCGATAAACTACGCGACAAAATGGAGGTATTAGAAGATAAACGCTTTACAGCTGAATACTTAGAGGCGGACAAACGCTCTATTGCCAATGCAATTCAAGTTTTCTTTAACGATGGTAGTAAAACAGAAGAAGTGGTTGTTCAGTACCCTTTGGGTCATCGCCGTCGTCGTGAGGAAGGCATTCCATTATTAGAGCTTAAATTCAAATCTAATTTAGCAACACGCCTTGCAACCCAACAATGCCAAACCATATTTACCCTTTGTAAAGATCAAGCCAAGCTTGAAAATACGCCAGTAAACAGCTTTATGGACTTATTTGTTATTCAATAAGTTAAATTGCAGTATGTACGGTGATACTGTAATACCAATTCGCTTAATTAAGTGATCTATTTTTAGGTAATAAAATAGCTCATTAACAAAGCGAGCTTATAATATACAATTGTTTTATATGAATATTTTTTAAAACGAAGCTCTAACAAAACACAGCAAACGGGACTTATTATGACTAATGAAATTAAACACTCAATCGCAAACTTTGCAGCCTTAGAAACTTCAATAGCAAATGGGGAAGAACAATCGGTAAAAGAATTATTAGCAGATCAGTCAATGCAAGAGCTAGAAAAAAGCTACCTGTTAGACTTAGCTAAACTCGGTAATAACAGCGCTATCATAAAGCTATTAAATGATATTCCCGCAAAAAAATAGACGCTCGTGGCTATGTTATTACTCCATAGCTAGCGAGTTAATCCATGTTGTAAGGTAATAATTGATTGTTCTCGTTTTACTTATGATGACTTGTTTTATTTAGGCTATTAATATAATCAATAAGATTATTTAAAGGTATTGGTTTGGAATAATAATAGCCTTGAACCCTTATACTGCTGAATCGAGATAAATAGGCGATCAGCTCAGCATTTTCAACACCTTCAATGACCACTATTTTTTTAAGCTCTGTACAAATCTTGATGATACCTTCTAATAAAGCGCGTTCTTGGCCCTCATGCTCAGCACCAATCGTGAACTCCCGATCTATTTTTATAATGTTAGCAGGCTGCCTCGACAAGTAAGAAAGGCTAGAATATCCAGCGCCAAAGTCATCAATCGCAACATTAAAGCCCTTAGCCATCAGCTTTCTAAGAACGCCTTCGATAACCCCTTTTTCTGACATGACTGTTTCAGTCACTTCAACGGTGAGCCGATGTGGCTCTATACATTTATCAGAGACTAATTGGCAAATATTTGCAACAAACCCTTGCAGCTGTAATTGCTGGGGTGAAAAATTAACAGCCACAGTAATATTTTTTAACTGCGCAGTATTACTCATATCTTTAAGTACCTGTGCTAGTACTTGTTTGCCAACTTCTAATATTTGCCCCGTTTGCTCTGCTATAGGTATAAAAATAGCCGGGGAAATATACGCACCATTACTTTTCCATCGCACCAAACTCTCAACACTAATCACTTTGTTATCAGATAAACTATGGATTGGTTGGTAATACACTTCTAAATCACCATCTTTAAGCGCTTTTTGAAGCTCTCCTCTAATGTGGACTATTTCTTTATGCTTATCATCCATTAGCTTATGATAAAAACAAAGCTGATTCCCCCCAAGGGTTTTCGCACTGTCCATAGCAATATCTGCATGCTGTAATAGTACTTTTGAATTTCCTACTCTTTCTTTAGACATCGATATACCAGCGCTGGCTGTAAGATAAATATCAACGTCCTCTAAATAATAAACGTTTGCTAAAGAGCTTATTAATACTGATATTTCTTCTCTTAGTTTATCTTTACTTATATTGCTGTAATAAAGAATAAACTCATCATTACCAAAGCGTGCTATTGAGTCGGTTGTCAGCGCGTTATTTTTAAGTCTTCTTGCAACTAACTTGAGAACTTTATCGCCTATGGCATGCCCTAAACTATTATTTATAGAACTAAAGCCATCTAGGTTTATAAAAACCATTGCACACGGTGAGTTTAACGCTTTAGCCTGCTTAGACTGTTTAGCGCTTATTTCATCATCTAGCGCATCTCGGCGAATTAGTCCTGTTAACTCATCATATTTAGCCATTTTAAACAGCTTTTTTGATTGTTGTTTTAGTAGGTATGAAGAGTCTGAAGCAAGTATAAAAATATAGATAAAGATGAAAGTAAGCCAAATTATAATTTGTTCGACTTTTGCTCTTTCTTTTAATGCGGAGTAGTTATTAATAAAACTATATATATTGTGATTTAAAATGCCCATTACATCGACTTTTTCTACAATATAGTCACTGTATAAACTCAATAGTATATTTAAATTGTATACGTTTTGCTTTTTAGCATTAACAGAAAAGTAAACTTGAGGCGTCAATTCAATAAATACATCAAACGTATTTAGATAATCTATGTACCTGTTCTCAATTAATAAATTCATGTCTAGTAAAGCTAAAACTTGATACTTACCGCCAGTAACTGAATTTATAGGTATCGAAAACATAATAGTCGGCGTACTCGTTTTCAACGTTAATGAATTAGCTGCAAATCTAACTTCATCCGTAGTTGTATTTAACCAGTTCACTACAGACTCACTTGATAGAAATCCACTGGAAATAAATTGCTTAGAAAATATGTCACCTTCAACTAACGTAAGATTTTCATCAAGAATAAGCATCCCTTTGATGATTTTATAATCTCTCGCATAATTTTTCATATCAACAGCGGCAAGCTTTAAAAAATTATCATGACTCACTTTTTCTAATCTCGACTTAATTCGAGATAATGACTTTTTATGCTCATCAAGATTTTTATTAAGCATTGTCCCCACTAAGCTTATTTTTTCTCGTGCTTTTTCTTCTTCACTACTCACTGTTTTTACTGCACTAGCGTACCATAACGACACACCCGTAAAGATAACTAAAAACATGACTGTTTTGGTAAACTTAGCCCCTTTAGTTATCGTTGCAGAACATAAAATTTTAATAATGAGCGCTGAGAAAAAAGAAAAAACCATAACGGCATTTAAAGCAGAAATAAATGGATTATCACTAATTAAAAAAAACTTTTCGTCAACGACTCCCCACAAGCTCAATTGAAAATTTAAGAAAAAAGCACATCCTAAAATGCCTAATACAGGAGTCACATATTTAATTTTTTTTGAAAATTTAAAATTAAATAATAAAGTTAAGATTGAGCCTAAAACTAGCGATATTAAAGCGGTACTAATAGAAATTATAGGCATCAGAGGTATTTCAAGTAAAATACTCTCCAACCCACCCAAAATTACTACAACAACAAAAAACTGAATAAAGCCTAAATATAAAATACTTGCTGCTGATTGAGTTAGAGATAACCGCATGAGTCTGTTGTAACCTTCTAATTTGAGTCGCCAAGATCTTAAACTGTAAAGCAACTGCCGTATTAGTACAGTTAAATTTAATTATTTTGTATTATATTAAATAAAAAATTACGCCCTTTATAACTAGATATTAGATTGAGGGAATAATCTAATGAAAAGTAAGTAGATTCATAGTCATGCCATATCATCTGCTTCTCATTTTAATACCAACCTGCATAAATATTTGAACAATTAAAACAAATTAAATCACTCTATAACGTTGCTAAATAGACCCCGTATATAAGCAGATTGGTATAACTGAATAAACTAGGATTGACTGTCCGGATATATTGAGCACACCGAATCATTTTACTTAACTCGATTAAAAGAAAAGATCCTGGATATAAGTTGATATCACATACATTTGATTGAACTGACACCTTAGTAATACACTAATATTGCCATTTCAATCAGTCGATTACATATCTGAAAACCGGTTAGCCGATTGCACAATTCTTTTTATCTCATTTTCTTCAATATCTTTTATTGTATCAAGCAACGTTTTTGCGCTTTCGATATCTACACGAGAATATATATGAATGTATAACTCAATAACTTGTTCATGATGGTTTACTATTTTCTCCATAATGTCTGAGATATCTAGCTCTTCAAAGAGTGAGTTACAATCAACGCGCTCAATAATTGAGTGCTTTTCGATGTAATCAAAACACCAGGTGTTTAGCGCTTTTTCGTCTGCCGTATTTTCAAATCCTTGTACAATATTCTCTAAACTCTCCTCATGCTCAGATAGATAGCGAAGCATCATTCGTGCTCCCTCATCCTTATTTTGTTTAGAGCTCTGGTTTAGGCTATCTTTTAAGTTTTTGTGAAATAAAACGGTCCAATTGAGTACATCTCTAATTGTTTCAATTTGCATTTATTGCTCCTAAGTTTGATGATATCTATACAATATTTAAATATGAAGCATGCTAATTTTTGGGATTAGGCTCACTCGCCTGAGTGTGTTGTAAATACTGAAATAGCTCACTGTCGGTCGATAATACCAATGTTGTGTTTTTGCTAAGGGCAAGTTCAAGCGCCTGCAACGAGCGGGTGAATGCATAAAATGCGACTGCTTGATCATTTTTGTTATAGGCTGAGGCGTAAATTGCGGCTGCTTTAGCATCAGCTTTACCTCTAATTTCTGTTACTGCTCGGTAGGCTTCAGATTGAATTTTATCTAAGTCTCGCTCTCTGTTACCTTGTATACGGGCAGCTTCGCCTTTTCCTTCTGACAAAAAGCGTTCTGCTATTTGACGACGTTCGCTGATCATACGTTCATAGATTTTAGGGCGTACACTTTCATTATAATTAATACGTTTAAAGCGAATATCCATAAGCTCAATACCAAATACTTTTACTTTTTTGGCTGCAGCATTAAATATATCTTGCTCGACAACTAAACGTCCCATGCTTATAGGCACTAAACTACCAATATTCTGCTCTTTTTCAGCCTCGGTGAGTGACGAGTCACGCAAAGGTTGGCGATCTTTCGTTGTACGAATAATTTCGATCAATTCATGTGTCGCTACTGCATTACGCGTTTCACTACCAAAAATATCATCAAGCCTAGACTGTGCGCTTCGCTCATCACCTAAACGTAAAAAATACTGCAACGGATCGGTAACCTGCCACCGCGCGTAAAGACTTACAGAAATATAAAGCTTATCTTTGGTCGGCATATCAGAAGGTGTTCCTTCCCATTCCAGCACGCGCTTATCAATAAAATTAACTTGCTGAACAAAAGGCATTTTGAGTTGAATACCCGCCTCTCTAATTGGCTCTCCAACCGGTTTACCAAACTGAGTAATAACCACCTGCTCTACTTCGTTAACCGTATATAAAGCGCTATACAAAGTAACTCCTACAATTGAAGCTAAAATACTGCTGCCAACGATTAAATAAGATTTCATGGCTGCTGTCCTTTTAGTGACGTTAAATTGAGTAAAGGTAATACACCGCGTGCTTCGCTATCGATAATAATTTTATTTTTTATCGTTGGCATAACATCAGTCATTGTTTCTATATATATTCGTCTGCGTGTTACCTCAGGTGCCAGTTGGTACTGTGCAAACAGCGCATTAAAACGCAAAGCGTCGCCTTCAGCTTCATTAACTCGCTTAAGGCGATAACCGTCGGCTTCTCTTATTCGTTGGTCGCGCTCCCCCTCAGCAAGCGGAATAACGCGGTTATATTCGCGACGCGCTTCGTTAATCAACTTTTCTTTTTCTTGTTGAGCCTGATTAACTTCATTGAACGACCCTTGTACTGGTACGGGTGGGTTAATGTTTTTTAGTTGAACCTGATCAATACTAATTCCCATTACATATTTGGTTGCCAATGCCTGCATTTTTTGTAAAGCCTCAATTTCAATCCCTTGCCTGCCAATGGTAATTACTTCATCTACAGTTCTATCGCCTACAACTTCACGCATAACTGATTCAGACACGTATCGTAAAGTGCCTGCCGGGTCGCGCACCTCAAATAAGTACTTTTGGGGATCGGCTATCCGATATTGAATTACCCATTCAATCAGCGCAGTGTTTAAATCGCCAGTTACCATTTGGGTTTCTTCGCGTTGATTTGTTGCAGGTGAAATTTTTGGCGCAAATGAGCGAATATTATTTTCAGGATTAATATTTTGATCAGGGTCGGAGGCTCCAGGAGTAGAAAAACCAAACTCCTGCTTTAACTGTCGCTTAGTAGGCACTATTGTGACGTGATCAACACCTAATGGGATTTTTACATGTAAGCCCGCAGGCAGAATTTCTTGAAACTTACCAAACCTTAATACTAAAGCAACTGAATCACTGGGAACGGTATAGACTGCGCTATAGCCTGTAGCAATCAATCCCAAAAACAATACTATGGTTAAACTTGTGCTAAATTTTCCACTCAGCAACTTCTTATACTTTTTAAACGCACCGCTCATCACTTTATCGATATCTGGCGGACCGCTTTTACTTTTAGAATTTGGACTATTTTCGTTTTGTGTAGAAATAATATTCTCCTTTTTAAGAAACCAAAAATATGGAGCCTTATTACTACTTTAGATTGTCATAAGCCCTAGCCTAAAGCGCCAACGTGCTTCGCAATCTAGGTGATAACTTCCTCTGTATAATTTAAGGGTAATAATTTAGGGGTAATGCTTTAAGGAATAGTTTTAAGATTTAAATTCATGCATTTATAGATTAATTTAAAGCCAAAAAACCTTAGTAAGACATTAGCGTATTTATTTTAATTGGTCTGTTCGCTACAACACATAGCGTGTTTTAAACAATAGGTTTAATTGATCAATAAAGGGTTAAGTACAACTAATGAGTACACATTATTGAATACCCATTAGCCCCTTCTCGCCCCTTCACGCCCTATTGCGGCGTTGAATTAATTGATTTATTGCTCTTTTTTGAGGCAACCACTCGAATATATAAAACCCCAAGTATTGCAGAAAGAACCGAAGCCACTAAAACCGATGTTTTTGCGTTATGAAGATGCTCGGCTTGCCCATCAAACCCCAACGTAGCAATAAAGGTAGACATGGTGAATCCAATCCCGGCGATAAGTGAAGCACCAATAACATGCTGAAGATTGATGCCCTCAGGCAAGCAACCTATTTTGTAGCGCAAAGCAAGCCAACACGCACCCGAAATACCAATAAACTTACCAACAACAAGACCACTAATAATACCTAAGCCAACGGGATCACTGAGACTCTCAACAAATGAACTAAAGTTAAAAACCACACCCGCATTAACTAAAGCAAATAGCGGTAAAATAAACAGTGCGACAGGCAGGTGCAGCACATCTTCCCACCGACGCAAAGGTGTACCCGCATTTTCGGCTAAATCACGAATTTCGAGTACCTGTTTATGATCCTGTCTGCTAGCCAGAACATCTACTTTCTCTATTTCTTTTTGCATAGAGGTAATGGTTGTTTTTGCCTTTTCAAGCGACCTTCCTGAGCCCAACATTGAGCGAGCAGGAGCCGTTAAAGCAATAGCAACACCTGCTACAGTAGGATGCACACCTGACTGTAACATCATCCACCAGGTGGCAAGACCAATGATAATGTAAAAAAGCGGTTGTCTTATTCCGGCATAATTGGCGGCTACTAAAAAAGTAAATAGAACAACGGCGCATGACAAATACATCACCGATATTTCTTGGGTATAAAACACGGCAATAACGAGTATTGCCCCCACATCGTCAACAATCGCAAGACCTACAATAAAAGCCAACAAGCTTGTTGGTATATGTTTTCTTACAATTGTAAGCACACCTAATGCAAACGCAGTATCGGTTGCCATGGGTATACCCCAACCAATCAGTGAATCTTGCCCCCAGTTAAACAACGAATAAATACCAGCCGGCACGACCATTCCGCCTATGGCGCAAAAAATGAGCATGTGTCTATTTTTGGGCTCAGCTAAATCTCCAGCAAGTACCTCTCGTTTTATTTCAAGCCCAAGCAATAAGAAAAATATCACCATCAAACCATCATTAATAATGTGTTTAAGCGAGGTTTGTAGCTCAAAGTTTCCTAATGAGACTCCAATAGGCGTATGCACTAAGTTCAGATAGGTAGCTGAATAAGCTGAATTTGCCCACCATAGTGCAATGATTGTAGATACCAGAAGAAACAGACTAGAGGTGGTTTGAGCACGCATAAAATTAGAAAATGGGTCGTGCATATAGTCTAAGCCACGATTTAGTATATTTTTAGAATCGTTAGGCATATCAGGTAGCCTTATAAATTATGGGTATTCGTTTTATCAAAACTTTTAAGATTTAAGTTCTCCAGTTTTACTATCAGTCAACAAACACTTCGCCTTAAAATTACTAGCATTAAGACGAAGTGCACACCCCTAATTAATCTAATGTAAAATTAGATTAGAGATAGATTTAATCATTGTGTTATTACGTTATAAGGATAAATATTTTCGCGGTTTTGGAATGCCAAAATAGCCGTATTTTTAATTATTCCTTGCTCAATGTTTATTGCACGGCGAATGGTTTCATCTTTTTGCCACTGCAAAGCACCTTTAAGTATCGTTTGTAAATATACAATGAGCGCCGCAGAGATTGAACGCGTCGCGCTTTCCCATAAATAACTCGGTGTATGATCAACGCCATAATAATCCGTGTTGTTATATCGAAATAAAGGGTTTTTAAACGTTGTCGGCTTTGCAAAAAAGAATCCCATTCCCTCATCACAGCTAACATCAATAATTAAGCTGTTAGGTTTTAAGCAGTCGGCTTCTGATTCAATTACAAAGTTAACCGGATGAGCTGTTTCTTGATAAGTCCCGTTCACGATAATATCGGCTTCGCTAATAAGATCGCTAAGTGGTCGATTAGTCCCATCATGTTCAACAACCATCATGCGAGCTTCTCCTTCAAGACCTTCTCGTACCTTAACATAATGACAATCTAATATTTCTTCACGGACTTCGTGATCAGGGCGCTGAATACAAATTGTAATATCTCTAAAACCATGCGCTTTAAGGGCGTAAATAGCGCCTCTACTCACTGCACCAAAACTAAATATAATCGTTTTACGTTGATCGCCATAATGACCATCAATACCCTTAAGTTGCAAAGCATGTATTACAGCGCAATACCCTGCCATTTCATTGTTTTTATAAAAAGTATGGCGCCCTACATTTCCTTGTGGTGACCACACATACATATCTTCAAAAGCAATTAAGGTAAGTTTACGTTCAATTGCCGCTTGTGTTATTTCATGCTGTTGAACGCAGTGGGCATAACCCCAAATAGTGCCTCCTTCGCGCATTTCTTCTAAGTCAGCAAGTACAGGCTTTGCGATAATGGCAGTGCCAATATGGGTAAGTATTTCGCTGCGAGATGCAATGCCACCCGTTAACGTTGCAATATATTCATCGCTAACATTAAAAGCGGTGCCATAGCCTTGTTCAAACACCATTTGTTTTCTAAGATTTTCGGGAATTCGTAATAAGTGCTCTGGGTGAATAGGATACCGTCTTTCATCTGTCTTGCGGGATGTTCCGATAACGCCGATAGTTAATTCACTCATGCTAAGTCCTGTTTATAAAGTAAGTACGCTTGAGTTCATCAACGAATCATCATACTTCGCCAATAAACTTAGGCGGTGTTTTTTCTGTACGTTTTTGGCTCGGATGAACCAACTCTATTTTACAAAGGTGTAATTTTGACAATAAATAATGAAGAGCAGTGAGTTAACTTGCATTGAGTTGCAAGCTGAAGACTATTACCTTTTGAGTAAAAGTGCTGAATGAGTATATCAGAAATAAGTATTACTAACTTGAGTATCTCAAACTGAAATAAAGGGAGTACTCGCTAATTACTGAGGTTTTAACTTCGCAAGTTATTCTGTAGAGCAGGTTTAATCCGCTTTATATTGGGCTAGCTGAACGTTTGGCTTTTATATCAACTCCGGCTATGTGCCAGTGTAGGTCGGATAAGCGAAGCGCCATCCGACACAGTAAAATACCTTGCCAATTATTATCAACATTTTATGTTGTCGAGTGGCTGGNGCCATGAGCGGACGGTGGTACTAACTCGTTTATGCCCCAAAACGAGTTAACATGAATGGTTTAGGTGTCTACTTTTGTGGAGTCAGATCATAACAACTGAAGAGCACCAAGAAAATTTCTGGCACTCTTCAGAGGAGGCTCATTAGAACTTACTGAAATTATTTATTAGCGGCTGCATGCGGTTGTGGATCTTTCGCCAGTACGGCTTTTGACTTGCTGCTAGAGTAAATGAAATATAGTGCAATGCCCAAGCAAACAATAGCTCCGAGTCGGCTCGGCGAGAATGGAATTGGTTCATTTCCCAGCCAACCGAAATTATCGATCAGCATACTCATGGTCAACTGCCCAAAAATGACGGCGACAGTGGCAACAGCTGCGCCAATGCGCTGAACGGCCAG
>NZ_AUTP01000153.1:0-5189 GCF_000498075.1 Pseudoalteromonas sp. TAB23 | reverse complement strand
TGGGGCAGAAACGAGTTACGACTGATAGCACTAAGCTGAATTTCGGCAAAGAACGAATAGCGGTCATTGTGATTGGCTAAAAATAGTTAATTACTCATATTGGTGTTTGTTCACATATACAAGTAAACGTGCTACGAGCAGACATTTGCGCGGCTCGCATACAGTCAAATTTTTACCCCCACAAACCGATATAATGAGGGAAATAAATCAATTACAAGAAAAACGATTTTAATTGGCGAGTTTAGTGTGCTCCAGTTTTTTATTGATCTTTAAGCTTAGCACGCTACAAAGCGGTTCGTGGATGAGTGATAGCCAGGTATTGAGGCGCTAGTTATATTAAGTTGTTCGAGGCGGAGGGTGGACTATATTTATTTAGTCAAGACGATTGAGGCATCTACTTAATAATTGGCTATAAAAAAACATCTTATTCTCTTTTATTGACTACAGTTTTAGGTGGCTACAGCGGTGCTAAAAACAAGAGTTATTAAAAAGGCGTTAGCCTGTGAATAAGTTACAAAACTTTAAGCATTAAAGCCACTCTTCAGTTTATACTCCTGTCGGCCTTTCCCCTAGCTACGGCATCCCCCAAAAAATCACGACACTTCACTCCTCAGAGTGATTCTAAGCGACTTTGTATGAAAAGTGATGCAATTTACCTGTGCCTATGAAATTTCCTTATCGAGCCTCTAAGCTCCATAAAGAGAAGTTTATCAAGGCACGATTAGCTTTTTTTAGCTGGAAGATTGGTGAACGCGTTTTTTAAGGACTATTTTGCATTTAACTCTGTAAAGTCGCGCTCGTTCCTCGCTACGGCTTCGCCTAGTTAAAATTAAAAGCCGCGATATAGTGGGTTAGTTACCCATCCCCCATACATTAACTCTTAATGGGTAATGCTTTTGTAGTTGTTAATGATTTAAAAGTAATGAAAAAGAAATTATAATAATGTTTCTTTTACGTTTATTTAATTATGGAATGATTATGATAAAAAATTTACTTTTAACATCTTTAATTGGACTAGTTTCTTTCTCAAGTTTAGCCTCGGAAACTCCACTTTACACTGAATGCTCAACATGTTTTTCTTTCGAACAGTTCAAAAATACAGCAAGATTAAAAGCTAAAGTAGATCGCCCTCGCGATGTTTATGTAATGAATCTAGATAAATCAATTATTGAGAAATTCAATGTTTCTAAGACCATTACAGGGTACAGGATATTAAAAGGAGATAATGAACCTGATGGTCGTGGTGGTCATATTCAAGATGTAAGAATACCTATATATAGTTGGACTGTAGATAGCTATGGTGTAGAGCAGGACGCTTTAAATACTTTTCATAATATATCTGATGCAAAAAGTGCTGTTGTTGCAAGCTTAGCTGGAGTAAGCGCAACTATTGTGCCTAAAGAGATTGCAGGTAGCGCTTGGGACTTAGTTGGATTTGGTGCAAAACAATATGAAGTTTCATCTTATTATAATGAACATACAACCCTAGAACAGGATATATCGAACTTTACAATCGCAGCGGCAAAAGTTTCTGGCGTTGCTGAAATTGAAAAAGTCTTTATGCAGGTTGCTTTTGATGACAAAAGCATTGCAATATATTCGTTATATGGAATTATTGGTGATGAGCTTATATGGGATTTTGAACATGGTAGAGATGTTGACGGAAACAAAGTTGAACCTACACTTCCTGTAACATCACCACGTACATATACCTTTAAAAAAGGTGGTTTATCAACTTTCTCAAATTTTTATGATGCTGCCGTGCGTTCTGGAGCCCAATTTTACAGTACCTCTGCTAAATCACCTTCTTCTGCAGGTCGAGTTTCTTGTGTAGGCGGTAAAGCTCCTGGTTCATATATATGTACTTATACAAAATAATTAATTAAAAAATAGAGCCTTGTAAAACAAGGCTTTAAAATACATGAAAGTTCAACTCCTATGTAACACTATTTCTAACATCCATTATGAACCTTATTAAGTTTTCTTTTGTTGCTCTGATACTTTGAGCTTTGTTAAATTAAGATATAGAGTAAACATTAATTAATGCAGGGACAGCTACATGAGATTTAGAAAGAGCATCAGAATAGGTAAGGGTTCAAGGGGCAACCTAGGAAAAAAGGGAATTACTAGCATTTCTGTTGGAGGTAAAGGTTGAATTCGAAGAGAGCTTTTATGTTTCATAGCTCTCTTCGATGAATGAACTTAAGTATTCAGCATTGGTCTTTAATTTATTTATCAAACTGTTTTTTCGACTAAGAGCGTTACCGTGATTTTTTGCCTTCTGTTTTTCGATTTTCATTTCTCGTTTATTGTGCTGTATTAATTCGTTTTTTTCAGTCAGTGTATTTCCAATTTCATCCGATTTTCTTTTTTCCTTTTGATAGCACTCGTTTAAATCTTTTTTAGTCTCTGATATTAGTATTTTTTCAGCTTCAATTTCTGCTTGTTCTTGCTCTACTTCGAGCTTAGCTTGGATGCGGGCATTGTCTAGAAGCGTATGGGTCACACATTAAGAATCTTCAATGTCTGCTAGTGGAACTAAGCCGAACTTCGGCAAAGAGCGAGAAGCAGTCAATCAAAAGCTTTGATGCTGAAGTCAAGGTTTGATCCTCGGCTTTTCAGCCCAAAAGTGCACTGACATTGGTAATCAACAATGACTGAGGCGAAAGCCACTGACCTTAATTCATATGAGTGACTGGTGCATATTCACACCAATCGACGCCATTACTAGATATATATCCATATTTAAAGTGAGTTCAAAAAGTAAGAACATTTGTTTTTTTTAAATGAAAGACAAAGTAAACACAGATGTCTGCTTGATAGGAACTTTCTAATGGGTGAGCCTCGTTTGCTCTGTTCGCTGGAATTACCTCTACAGCTCAAACTGAATAATATGTCAGACACAGCTAACAATAAGTTTAGCAATCTGCTAATCTAGGAACATTAAATATATATCTGATTTCTATTTACAACTATCCCAATGCTGTTTATTTCCTTGCCAATGCAATATCTTCATGCCATCGGAACATTCCAAGGGGCTTTATTAGCAGCAATGCTCTTGTTTAGTGCTGGCGTTAACAATGCTGGGCGCATAATGGGCGTTTGGTGTCTTTTTCAAGCATTTTATTTCTGCAGCCCTTTGATTGTAGTGCATGCTGATGATACTTTTTTTGCCAATTTAATTGGATGGGGCTACTTTGTTCCCGCCAGTTTTGGTGCATTTTTATATTTATATTTTCGGTCATCGATAATTAAAAAGTCATTCCATATAAAGGATTGTATTCATGCTACGCCGTTATTACTTTGTCTTCTCTTAAATATAGATTTTTTATTTTCCACCCCTGCTGAAAAAATCAACATCGCCAATAACGCCTTACATAAAGAAAACATTCTACTGCTGACTCAGATTATTATGTTCGTACAGGCATTTTTTTATTTAGCATTGAGTGTCAAACTGATAACCAAAAGTGGACGCCATGCACGTGACACGCTTTCCAACTTTAATCCCAAAATATTTACTTGGTTATGGATAGTATTAAGTTTGTACGCAGGGATGTTCTTGACAGAAACTGTCAGCATAATAATCGGCGCAAATTATTCTTTGGGTATTGTAAGTGATCTCATAGCCTTTACATTGATATACAGCGTTTCGATGGCTCAATGGCGTAAGCCAAACTTATTTGCGATTGATAACTTGAGTGAAACTCCAACGAAAGTTCTCAACTCGACAACCAAACCACAATACTTTGACTCTCAAACTAAAACCAAATTATTAGAAAACATCGTTCAGTATATGGAAGATGAGCAACCTTATTTAGAAAGTGAACTTACCTTAGACGCGCTAGCAAAGTATACCAACCTAAGTAGTCATCACTTATCTGAAATCCTCAATCAACAAGCAAATAAGAACTTCTATCAATTTGTCAACGAATACAGAATAAAAACAGTCTGTTCTCAAATTTCTTCTAATCCCAACGAGAGACTTTTTGATCTAGCTCTATCTGCTGGGTTTTCCTCAAAAAGTACCTTTAATGCCGTTTTCAAGCAATTCAAAGGAATGACCCCAAGCCAGTATAGGAAACAGCTGAAACTCGATAGCGAATGAGTGCGAATCGACCGAATCGCACGTCCAACTCGTCCAAATCAGACGATTTTTCTCTTAGACTCCTCTTTAATGCAGCTTCTAATCGCCGTGGATAACAATATTCATCAGACGATTTAATTAGTGGAAAATAGAATTGAGGACAAAAATTGAAGACTATAATTTTAACTTTTTTTATTGCGTTTGTAATTGGCTGCACTAGCCTGAATGAACCAAAGTCAATTACAAAAAACACAAAAACGCAAGAAGGGAATACTCATACTAACCTGCCTTCATCTGGCAAGATAGTGAGCATTAAGGCATTAAAAAGCAACCTGACTGAGCTAAGTCAACGCCTTGATACGATCCACCCAGACCCGGGCTTTACTATGGATGTATCTGAAGTTAAATCGCAGATAGAGTCCTTGTCAGAAGGTATAACTTCACCCATGACACATTATGAAGCATGGAAATACTTCTCTCAGCTGAATCCTTACTTTAAAGATGGACACATGCTAATTGCTTCGCCACAGCTTGATGATCAATTTAAGAACCACATTCAGAACGGTGGTCGGCTATTTCCATTTGACGTAATGATAGATGCATCCCAACGTTTGCTTGTGGCGGAAACTATTGAGGGCCATTCAGATATTAAAATCGGTGATGAGATTACCTCAGTCAACGGAGTTAGGGCATCAAAAATAATTGAAACTATGTTGGCAAGAATGTATGGCGACTCATTAGAGTTTAGGGCTGCTTTTACTGCCAGTCGATTTAAAAAAATCTACTGGTTACTGTTTGGTAGTAGCAAAGATTATCAAATTGAGTTTATGCATAAAAATAAGCGCAAGCAATTCTCTATAATGGGTGTCACTGATGAGCCGGAAAATCACAATGCTGATGTGAGGGAATTTGTCCAAAGTCGAATACTAGACAATGACATAGGGTATTTGCGTGTCGATCGCTTTTTTTATTCTCAAGAACAAGAACAACCTTTTTTCACATTTCTAGATGAAACGTGGCAGGCGTTTAAGGATGCGAACGTCAAAGATGTGATTATCGACGTTCGCCATAACCCTGGGGGGACCGATCACTATTGGCAGCAAGG
>NZ_AUTP01000152.1:0-1252 GCF_000498075.1 Pseudoalteromonas sp. TAB23 | reverse complement strand
TAACGAGCCTGTAGATTAACTCGTTTTTAAATTTGTTTTTATTGATAAACAAACCATAGCTGAGTTCCTATTTTGGTTCAATTGATTACTGTATTTTTACGCAGAATATAGAAGTGTTTGATATTGTTTTAATTGGCGTTTTGGAAGGGATTACGGGTGTTTGAGTGGCTTTTATTTAGAGTAAGAGGGCTTACCCTTCTTAATGCATCGTGTTCTGCAGCTTTTCTATATTATGAACAAGGCAATACAGTTGCCATTGCGCATTCACTTTTGTTTGACCCCGTAAGGTCAATTTATTCATGCCTTTATTCACTGTAATGTTCCCGAACACTGGCTCAATACAACCAAGTCGTTTGCTATATTGTCGTCGACCTATGGGGCTGTCTATTTTTACTTTCATTTTGTCTACATAGCTCAGCTTTTTGCGTGATTTATTATTTATAAACTGTACTTGTCGCCCCGTTTTAATGGGTGGCTTTCGCATACATTGCTGTTGTAGTGGACATACTTTGCAATCTTTTAAGTAACCGCAGAATCGTGTGTATTGTTGGTTATGGCTGTTTACATTGACCCCGCTTCGCCACATGGCATTGCCTGCAGGGCAGCGGCATGTTTGCGTTGCCTCATCATAATGAAAATCGTCTGAGGTAAATAACCGAGGCTTGCCTTTGCTGCGTTTTAGTCGGCGCTTTTCTTGCTCAGTTTCGTATGTTTCGCTGGCTTTAAATAGCGGATTTCGTTTTCTAAATTGGTTATCCGCAATGTAGGTATCGAACCCACTTTGCGCCATAAACTCAAGGTTTACTTCGCTGTTAAACCCACTGTCTGCGGTGAATTTGATGGTGTGTTTATCTGCCATTTTTTCTGTATTGAGTTTAGCAAGCTGCTGTTTTAATTGTGCAACGGCTGGCTGTAAAGTTTGTTGTTCGCCCACTGAGCCCCACGCTTGTGCTTGCAGGATGATTTGATGTTTATCATCGTTTATCGCGATGCCGTTGTAGCCTTGAATTGTCCCTTTTGAGGTCGTCATCTTCGCACTATCTGGGTCAGTGATATTACTTTTAACAGGCTTGCCTT
Source organism: Pseudoalteromonas sp. TAB23 (assembly GCF_000498075.1). Lineage (NCBI taxonomy): Bacteria > Pseudomonadati > Pseudomonadota > Gammaproteobacteria > Alteromonadales > Pseudoalteromonadaceae > Pseudoalteromonas > Pseudoalteromonas sp. TAB23. Next base: position 175 of record NZ_AUTP01000152.1, on the reverse strand, counting down.
TACTGCCTGTTTTCTCTTCGTGAGTGGCTAAAAACTCGGTGATTTTATCTGCATTTCTATCCAGCTTTTCTTTTTGTTTTAAGTCCTGAGTTATCAACTCTTCGCCCAGTCCATCTTGTGATTGGTGGCGTTCAATAATACGTTTGCTTGCGCGTTCTAGTTTTGCTTTTTTGCG
>NZ_AUTP01000151.1:0-15231 GCF_000498075.1 Pseudoalteromonas sp. TAB23 | reverse complement strand
TCGCTCTTTGCCGAAGTTCGGCTTAGTTCCACTAGCAGACATTGAAGATTCTTAATGTGTGACCCATACGCTTCTAGACAATGCCCGCATCCAAGCTAAGCTCGAAGTAGAGCAAGAACAAGCAGAAATTGAAGCTGAAAAAATACTAATATCAGAGACTAAAAAAGATTTAAACGAGTGCTATCAAAAGGAAAAAAGAAAATCGGATGAAATTGGAAATACACTGACTGAAAAAAACGAATTAATACAGCACAATAAACGAGAAATGAAAATCGAAAAACAGAAGGCAAAAAATCACGGTAACGCTCTTAGTCGAAAAAACAGTTTGATAAATAAATTAAAGACCAATGCTGAATACTTAAGTTCATTCATCGAAGAGAGCTATGAAACATAAAAGCTCTCTTCGAATTCAACCTTTACCTCCAACAGAAATGCTAGTAATTCCCTTTTTTCCTAGGTTGCCCCTTGAACCCTTACCTATTCTGATGCTCTTTCTAAATCTCATGTAGCTGTCCCTGCATTAATTAATGTTTACTCTATATCTTAATTTAACAAAGCTCAAAGTATCAGAGCAACAAAAGAAAACTTAATAAGGTTCATAATGGATGTTAGAAATAGTGTTACATAGGAGTTGAACTTTCATGTATTTTAAAGCCTTGTTTTACAAGGCTCTATTTTTTAATTAATTATTTTGTATAAGTACATATATATGAACCAGGAGCTTTACCGCCTACACAAGAAACTCGACCTGCAGAAGAAGGTGATTTAGCAGAGGTACTGTAAAATTGGGCTCCAGAACGCACGGCAGCATCATAAAAATTTGAGAAAGTTGATAAACCACCTTTTTTAAAGGTATATGTACGTGGTGATGTTACAGGAAGTGTAGGTTCAACTTTGTTTCCGTCAACATCTCTACCATGTTCAAAATCCCATATAAGCTCATCACCAATAATTCCATATAACGAATATATTGCAATGCTTTTGTCATCAAAAGCAACCTGCATAAAGACTTTTTCAATTTCAGCAACGCCAGAAACTTTTGCCGCTGCGATTGTAAAGTTCGATATATCCTGTTCTAGGGTTGTATGTTCATTATAATAAGATGAAACTTCATATTGTTTTGCACCAAATCCAACTAAGTCCCAAGCGCTACCTGCAATCTCTTTAGGCACAATAGTTGCGCTTACTCCAGCTAAGCTTGCAACAACAGCACTTTTTGCATCAGATATATTATGAAAAGTATTTAAAGCGTCCTGCTCTACACCATAGCTATCTACAGTCCAACTATATATAGGTATTCTTACATCTTGAATATGACCACCACGACCATCAGGTTCATTATCTCCTTTTAATATCCTGTACCCTGTAATGGTCTTAGAAACATTGAATTTCTCAATAATTGATTTATCTAGATTCATTACATAAACATCGCGAGGGCGATCTACTTTAGCTTTTAATCTTGCTGTATTTTTGAACTGTTCGAAAGAAAAACATGTTGAGCATTCAGTGTAAAGTGGAGTTTCCGAGGCTAAACTTGAGAAAGAAACTAGTCCAATTAAAGATGTTAAAAGTAAATTTTTTATCATAATCATTCCATAATTAAATAAACGTAAAAGAAACATTATTATAATTTCTTTTTCATTACTTTTAAATCATTAACAACTACAAAAGCATTACCCATTAAGAGTTAATGTATGGGGGATGGGTAACTAACCCACTATATCGCGGCTTTTAATTTTAACTAGGCGAAGCCGTAGCGAGGAACGAGCGCGACTTTACAGAGTTAAATGCAAAATAGTCCTTAAAAAACGCGTTCACCAATCTTCCAGCTAAAAAAAGCTAATCGTGCCTTGATAAACTTCTCTTTATGGAGCTTAGAGGCTCGATAAGGAAATTTCATAGGCACAGGTAAATTGCATCACTTTTCATACAAAGTCGCTTAGAATCACTCTGAGGAGTGAAGTGTCGTGATTTTTTGGGGGATGCCGTAGCTAGGGGAAAGGCCGACAGGAGTATAAACTGAAGAGTGGCTTTAATGCTTAAAGTTTTGTAACTTATTCACAGGCTAACGCCTTTTTAATAACTCTTGTTTTTAGCACCGCTGTAGCCACCTAAAACTGTAGTCAATAAAAGAGAATAAGATGTTTTTTTATAGCCAATTATTAAGTAGATGCCTCAATCGTCTTGACTAAATAAATATAGTCCACCCTCCGCCTCGAACAACTTAATATAACTAGCGCCTCAATACCTGGCTATCACTCATCCACGAACCGCTTTGTAGCGTGCTAAGCTTAAAGATCAATAAAAAACTGGAGCACACTAAACTCGCCAATTAAAATCGTTTTTCTTGTAATTGATTTATTTCCCTCATTATATCGGTTTGTGGGGGTAAAAATTTGACTGTATGCGAGCCGCGCAAATGTCTGCTCGTAGCACGTTTACTTGTATATGTGAACAAACACCAATATGAGTAATTAACTATTTTTAGCCAATCACAATGACCGCTATTCGTTCTTTGCCGAAATTCAGCTTAGTGCTATCAGTCGTAACTCGTTTCTGCCCCAAGACGTGTTAACGTAATTACTCTATAGGTCGGCTTTGAGCGATAAGCGGTCAGTCGTATTTTTTACATTGTATGACTGCTTCAAGCTCAAAGCTGCCGTTGATATTTGAGTTATAAACTCTGAATATGAGTATATTGTCACCATAAAACATCTATCGGTCTAACTCGCAATGGGGCACAAAGCGTCTTAGGGTTTTTGCTCTATTAACCTGTTGGACTACTTCATTTACGGTCGCTTTTTCCCAATACCGAGCATAAAGGGATCGTTGTTCTGGATATTTACCCATTCGCGGATATTTCTATTGAATCGTCATTCATAGAATGATAGATTTTAGCCATGAAGATAAAAAACATATTTCAACTAACCTCAATTTCTTGGTGGCGTTCTATTTTATAGAGCGACGCTGGATCACATTTATTCAAAGCCGTCGGATGACTGTTTATGAATAAAGCAACTTATGTCTCCGATGGTAAAATTAGGAGTCATATTATGCAAAATCAAACACTTCCCCTTAACAAAGACAAAATACTAACCGGTGATAGAGCAACGGGGCAGTTACATCTCGGGCACTTCGTTGGTTCACTTCAACAAAGGGTTGCTTTACAGCATCAGTACGAACAGACCATCTTAGTCGCGGATTTACAAGGTCTGACGGACAATGGGCACAACCCTCATAAAGTATCATCCAATATTTTGAATGTCGTTGCAGACTACTTGGCCGTCGGTATTGATACTCAAAAAACCACGATTTGTTTGCAGTCAGCAATACCTGCCTTATCAGAATTGACCATGTATTATTCAAATTTAGTCTCCGTCTCTAGATTACAGAGAAACCCAACGGTCAAAAGTGAAATTGCAAGTAAGTCATTCGGCGCTTCAATACCAGCAGGGTTTTTAACCTATCCCATTAGCCAAGCGGCCGATATAACAGCATTTAGAGCAACACTTATTCCCGTAGGTGATGACCAATTACCGATGATTGAACAAACCAATGAAATAGTGAGAAAACTAAATTATATCGCTCAAGCGGATATTTTAGTTGAGTGCCGTCCCTTGTTAAGCAAAGTACCTCGGTTGCCAAGTTTGGACGGTAAAAGCAAAATGTCTAAATCAATGGGTAACAGTATTTTATTGGATTCAAGCGAAAAGGATATTTCTAAGGCAGTAAAATCAATGTATACCGACGCTAGCCATTTACGAATTGAAGACCCGGGTAAAATTGAAGGTAATGTTGTTTTTACATACTTGGATGCATTCCATAGTGATACTGCTTATATTAGTGAATTAAAGGCGAGATACCAACAAGGCGGTTTAGGTGATGGATCACTAAAAAAAATTCTCGAAGAGTGTTTGCAAGATACTCTTAAACCCATTCGGGAGCGTAGAAAATCATTTATATCTGATAAAGCGCAGTTAATCGAAATTCTTAGGAATGGAAGTGACAAATCACAAGAAGAATCGAATCAGATTCTAAACAGTGTTAAAAATGCATTTGGCTTGAGTTTATTTTAGTTGTAATACTTTTATTGAAAGAGGAAAACAAGCCTCCAAAGTCAGGAGGGGAAATAAACAAGAAAATTTTACTCGCTAAGGTGTAATGAGCACACAAGCAAGTTAGATGTATTTCTGCGTTTAACATAACCCCCTTTATATTCGACGACTGAAGGCTACTTACTAAATAGTAACCTTTTTATCTATCACTTTTTCTGCACTTTTAGTTAACAATAGCGAACGTATTATGCTTGCTAATACCCAAATTTGGCCTCGTAGTGCTTAAGTGAATTTAGCCATTTTTTGTTTTGTGAGTCGTAAAGGGGCGTTATCGCCTTAGATTAACGCTCTAATTTTAAAAGTTCAATGGCCGCTCTGGTGGCTAACTCGCCTGTCAAAGGGATAGTCTCAGGGTTTGAGGTTTAATGGCTCCTGCAAGCTCAAAGCTGCCGTTGACGACTCGTATCTGAACATTCACTTTTGCCACTTTGAAGACCTAAGGTTTTAGCACCTATCGACATCTTTTGGGCTGTAAGCGGTCATAAATTAAGAGCTGAATCAATATATCTAGCAGTCACTATGAGCCTTCAGCGGACATTTTTTGGATTGATTTACCTTTAAAATCATTTCGTTTCGATACCAAAAGCAACATTAATCTATCGCTACAAGAATATATGCTTTTGGCTTTAAATTGTTCATTATGGCTACGGACTATTAAACTAATACTTAAATAATTGATGTACAAGATCTAAAATATCAGAGAGTTATATAGTCCAATAAGGCGTTCGGGTTGAGTATCACCGTGTTGTTAGGACGAATTTCACTAACAAATATAAAGCGTTCGGTTGATTGTGAAACGATGTTTATTTTTTGAAATTGAATATTATTTTCGTTTACGGTCGCAATCGCGGCTCCACCTTTATGATAAGTAAGCGCTGCTAACGGTGCTTGCCATTTAGGTTGTCTGAGCTTTTGGTTATTAATATTAATGGAAATGGTTCCGTTAAGGCCGGTTGGTAGATTATGCTCGCGATTATCAAACTCAGCTTCAACAAGCATGGTTCCGGATAAAACACTTATTGCTTGCGCCTTACGAGTAATGGTCGCAGATACAAAGATGCCCTCATAGCCTGTAAACGTGGCGTCGATTGTATCTCCAATTGATATTTTACTAACTTCGCTTTGTGGCACATAGGTGATTAACTTCAATTCGTTTATGTTTTGTAGTTTATAAAGGTAGTTATCTAATTGATTGTTAACGCTATTGACAATGTCGCCTATCTCAATATTTTTATCTGTAATATAGCCAGCAAATGGAGCCGTTATAATAAGTAATGACTGTTGAAATTGGTTTTGTTCTTTTTGTGCGAACAAACTTGCTATTTTAGCCTTTGATTTTTCTGTTTGAACGGTCAACCTATCTAATTCAGCTTTGCTAATTAAGTTATCTTTTATTAACTGCTTGGCTCGTTTCAACGTTAATCGATTTAATTCATGCTCGGCTTTGCCAAACTCAATGTCAGCCAGTATTTGTTGCTCTTGTAGTTTAATCTCAGGAGCATCAATTACTGCAAGTACATCGCCTTTACTGACCGCACTACCAATTTCTACATATTGTTCTTTGATATAACCACTGGCTCTAGAATGTAACTTTGTCGTTTGTTTAGCCTGTGAAACGGTTGGCAGACTCACCGTTCTTTGATCCAAAACTTTGGTCAGCGTGGCGGTTTGATAACTTGATGGAGGATTCGTTTCTGCGTGCACCGTTAAGGTTGTTAATATAAGTAGGCCAATAAGTGCAATGATGTGCATTACTTTATGTAATACGGAATCTTGGGCTTTAGATTGGGCGCTATGTCTGATTTTATGTTCTGTCATTTTAGTTTTCCTCGATATCTTGAAACATTGGCTTATTTCGAAAGCTCAGTATTAGTGGTACTAATGTCAAAGTTGCTGGTGTGCCAAAAATTAAGCCTCCAATAACAGCTCTTGCAAGAGGAGCGTTTTGTTCTGCTCCTTCTCCCAATGCTAATGCCATGGGGATCATGCCAACCAACATAGCTATAGCTGTCATAATTACCGGTCTAAACCTTGTCTTTATCGCAGACAATGCTGAATTTTTTGCTAGTTTTCCCGCAAGCATTTCAGCCCTGGCAAAGCTAACAACTAAAACACTATTTGCCGTTGTTACTCCCATTACCATAATCATGCCCATAAATGCGGAGACACTTAACGGCGTATTTGAGAGGAATAGGGCAAGCAAAGAGCCGCTAATGGCCATAGGCATTGCGCTTAAAGCCACAAGTGGCAAGGCCCAAGATTGGAAATTTATTACCATCAATAGAAATACTAAAATTGCAGCCATCACCATACCCGTAGCCAAGTCACTGTAGGCTAAAAGCATGTCTTTTGCTTGCCCTTCAATAATGATTTTATTGCCAGCTTTAAGAGTAGCCTTTGTCGACGCAACGTTTTTTGTGATGTCGGTATAAACCGAACCCAAATCGCGTTGATCAACGTTAATCAATATACTGATTGTCGGGGCTAACATTTGCCGTTTAATTAATGCAGGTCGAGCGCGTTTTTCTACACTCACTAGGCTTTTTAATAATACGGTTCCCTGAGCTGAATTAGTGGCTTTAACTGGCGTATTTAACAAAGTGTTTAACGAGTCTAAACGATAGGGTGGAACTTGAGCCGCAACAATATAACTGATGCCATTATTTGCCCATGTGTTTGGGAATAAGTTTGCACTCGAGCTTAGGCTCACTAATAGGGTCTGACTGATGTCAGTCATATTCACACCTAGTTTTTTTGCAAGTATTCTATCAATATTGAGATTGATATCAGGCCAGGCCGTAACTTGATCAATGATAATATCAGCAACACCTTCAACATTTTTTAACTTGCTCATTAGTTTTGTGGCGGCCTGTAAATTTCCTTTTATATCTCGGCCTGTGATTTTTACTTCAATGGCAGAACTAGCAGTGCCATTAAGTGTTTGGGAAATAATATCAGCAGGACGAAATAGCACTTGGTAGTCAGGGAATTGTAACGCTAACTGAGCTCTGATTTTTCTAATATAAAGGTCAGTTGGTGCATGATCAGGGGTTAACTGTACTAATATCTCGCCTTCTGAAGACGTGCTAATCATAGAACTAATCCAAGTTCGATTTATAGCATCTGGAGGTCCAATATTCTCAACAATGGCCTGAATTTCGTTAGCAGGGATTATCGTTCTAATTAATTGATGAACATTCGCAAACTGTTTTGCAGCCACTTCTAGTCGTACACCATTTTCAACTCTAAGGTGTAATCGAATTCCGCCCGCGTCAGATTTAGGAAAGTAGTCTTTTCCAAGCATCATAAACGAAGAAGTTAATATGATACTTGCCACGATACTCACTCCAGTGAGTACTAAGATGCGGCAACTCAATAGTCGCTTTAAGTTTAATAAATGCACCGCAATAATTCGGTCTAATTTTTTTTCAACCTTAATGTGGACTTTGTGCACTAACGAATTTCGGTTTACATTTTCACGTTCATTTTTCAGTAATAAAAATGCGAGTATGGGCACCAATGTTCTTGAGAGTATAAAAGATGCAATCATAGCGAGTAGAACCGCTAAGGCTAAAGGCTCAAAAACGTATGCGCTTGTACCACTTAACAAAAATATAGGCATTAAAACGATACATATGCTCATCGTTGAAACAAGCTCAGGAAATACCACCTGCTTGGCGCTATCAATTACGGCTTGTCGAATTGATTTGCCGTAATCTAAGTTGCGGTTAATATTCTCAATTTCCACCAAGGCATTATCGACTAATATACCGATTGCTAATCCTAACCCTCCTAATGTCATGAGATTTAATGTGTGACCAAAAAAAGTTAACCCTGTAAGAGAAGCTAAAAGGGCTAATGGAATAGAAGTAAGCACAATGGCTGTGCTGCGAACACTGCCAATAAAAATTAAAACGACCAGAGCGACTAAAAGGGCGACTATTACCGCTTCAATTAACACTGCATTTCTAGAAGCCACAACAAATTTAGATTGGTTAAATATAGGCGTTAAGGTTAAGCCTTTAGGCGCACCTTTTTGTATGTTTGGTAAACGACGGTTGATTTCATTAATGATATCTACGGTAGATGAATTCCCTAGTTTTAAAATAGAAACAATAACGCCTGCTTGCCCATCTACACGAGCTAAACTAGTTGCAACAGCGCCACCATCACGAACCGTTGCAACATCTTGAAGTTGAATTAGACCATGTTCGCTATATTTAATGGGGATAGCTTTAAACTCAGCTACACCTTCCGGACTCCCATTAGTTGAAACGGTAAAGGCCACTTTTCCTTCACGTAAAATACCAGTCGGTAACGTAATGTTTTGTTGCGAAATAGCCATGGCTACTTCTTTTGCTGTTAGTCCATGCACCTGTAATCTATCGGGATCAATATCTACCATTAGTTGTCTAGGAGCTCCACCAAAAGGTAGGCTCAATCGTAAGCCAGGTATTGACTGCAATTGTCGTCTTAGAGTTAGTCGAGCGTAATCATACAGTTGAGACTGAGTCATCGTTTGAGAAGAAACGGCGAGTTGAAGTATAGGTACGCTTGACGTCGTATAATTAACTATTAACGGTGGGGTCATTCCCTTTGGTAGCCGCTTTAAAATGGTTTGAGAGACACTGGTAATTTGCGATAGTGCAACAGCTAACTTTGCTCTGGGGTGAAAACTGACTTGGATGAGCGAGTAGCCATTACCATTTTCAGATTGAACACGCTTTACATCGTCAACGTTATTCATGATGGCAATTTCACTAAATGATGAAATTTTTGACGCCATTTCAGAGGCACTAAGACCTGGGTATTGCCACAATACGTTGACATAGGGAATATCAATTGAAGGTAAAATGTCAGTAGATGTTTTTTGTAAAGACCTAATGCCAAACAGCAACAACAGTATAACCAATACGCCAACCGTATAACGTTGACGAAGAGCGAGCTTAACTAACCACATTTATTTAGCCTCTGTTAATAAAATATAATTCATCTGACTAAACTCTACTTACCGTCATTTGGGGCAAAAATATCGGCTAATATTGACTCAGGAGGCAAGCCAATTTGTTTATTAAATTCTCCGTCTGCATTTAGATAAAAAGTAGCTGGAGTTGCACGGGCACCTAAAGACAGCATGGTTTTATAGTTGTTAATTAGCTTGTCACGGATCGTTTTTTCTGGGTTCTCAATTGGTTTTATAGACTGAAATAATCCTGAGCCAGCTAATTTTTTCAATTGTTCTTCAGGATTATCCGCGCTTAATATGGCCGCGGCTTTTCCTAAGCTGTCTGCTTTTAAAATACCGACTAAAATATGACGAATTTGCACTTTTCCTGAATCAACCCAAGGCCGTGCCTTATCCCATAACTGCTTACAATAAGGACAATTGGGATCCGTAAAAGTGTAAACAATACGCTTGGCTGACGCAGAGCCATCTCTTACCCAATGACTGTTTTCAAGGGCTTGCCAATTCTTAACCGCCTTTGGACCATTAACATAAGCATTCAGCTTTTCTTCACCTACAGAATTACCTTCAGTATCCACTAATGGGCCGGTAAATAAGTACTTTTCGTCTTCAGTGACATACAAAGTAATAGTCTCATTTTGAAAGTTAGCGATATAGCCAGTCATATTTGCCGGCGCTTTAAAAGAACTGACCACTTCACCACCTTGCTGAGTGAATAACGTTAAGGGTGCTGGGTAGTTAACTGTTTCTGTAGCAGTAAGATTTAACGGCAAAAAAATGTAAATAAAATTGATATTTTCATAGGTTTATCCTTTTTTTAAAGGTACGACGGAATTAATTTGATTAAGGTAATAACGCAAGCTAGCTTGAGATAATTCGCCCATATGGCTAGTAACTAACTGCCCTTTTTCATTATAAAATAATGTGGTTGGTAGCCCTGCGGCGCCAGTTTCTCGGCTAACATTGCTAGTGGGGTCGATGAAAACATTTTTTAAATCCAACGCTGTTGAATCAATAAAATTTTTAACACTAAGCAGGCTTTCGCCTTGATTAACAAAGACAAAAACAAGCTCAGGGTTATGTTTTTGAGCGGCTTCTAATACCGGCATTTCTCTACGACAAGGTGGGCACCAAGATGCCCAGAAATTAATAACAACTGGCGTGCCCTTATAGCGTCTTAAATCGACTTCATGGCCTTCAATATTACGTAAAGGTGAGCTAGGCAGTTCGACTGCTGCTTGATAAATAACAGCAAAAAAAGTAGGAATAATTAAACAGAAAAAAGTAATTAATGCCGATGTAAAATAAGCTTTAATGAACAATTTATTACGTCTAGCATAAAACATCAGTACCAAGGCACCAGCGCCCCAACCTGTGCTAGGTATAAAGCCACCATCACTTATATTTACTAATTGCCACCAATTCTCTTGGTAGCTTTGCCACATAGCGATTATAAAGGTCAATCGTGCGGTTAAAAAACCAATAATAATGGCTGTGAATATATACTCTAAAAACTGTTTCTGTTTTGCATTGTTACGTGTTTGAAGATAAGTTATTCCCCAAAACATAAATAACCCTACCAGAGTAATTAATTGTGAAATTGAGAGAACTATCGGCCCTACAGCAATACTTAGCATTTATTTACCACATCTTTTTTCCATTAACTTACCAATGATAAATCGCTAATATTAAGCCAACATTAAGAAAAAGTTCATTCGCTAAACCCTGCTAAAAACTTAATTTATCGCTTGTTCTCCTGCGCTTTTTCACGTTAATCTTAGCGGCATAAGAATTGTATTTGAGCAAAAATGTATATTTTATTAGTTGAAGATGATGCTGTTATTGCTGATGCCATTAGCACTTTTTTATCGGGTGAAGGTATGGCTGTGGAACATGTTGCTTCAATAAGTCATGCAAAAAATATCTTGAATAAAAGCAACTTCGATCTCTGTATTCTTGATCTAAATTTACCGGATGGAAATGGTATAACGTGGCTAACATGGCTGCGAAAAAATCAACACTCATTGCCGGTACTAATACTCACGGCGAGTAATTCAATTGACGACAAAGTAACAGGATTAAAGAATGGCGCTGATGATTATTTGGTTAAGCCATTTGACCTAAGAGAGTTATTAGCGCGTTTGTACAGTATAAAGCGACGCACAACCGACAGACTAACAAACACCATTTCACATGGCCTGCTGACTTATCACTTAGAACAACACAAACTATTAATTAATGACAAACATATCCCCTTATCTCGGAACGAAGATTTACTTTTAAAAATATTTCTTAACAATCCACAACGTATTTTATCTGAAAGCCAATTAAAAGATGTTTTATACGGCACATGTGACGACGTAGCCAGTAATGCCCTGAATGTACATATATTTAATTTACGTAAAAAAATAGGAACTAAAGGCATAGAAACTATTCGGGGTTTTGGATTTCGACTAGGCTCAATTGAAGTAACTGAACAATGAGCTTGCGCCTTCGCCTAACAATATTAGTGGCAGNCAGCCGTATTTATTGGTTTTTGGCTATTAGCCAGTGTTTGGATGGTGACGGGTCTTAGTCATAAATTAGACGTCAGCTTTGATAAACGTCTAGAATCTACCGCTATAATGCTAAGTAATATATTAGCGCATGTGCCACAAAGTGCTATGTCAGCCTCTTTACCAGCAATAATGGAAGCCAATGAAGTTGGTACGGCAAAGGGATTAACCTGTCAAATAAGCTCTTTGCACGGCAGTATTATAGCAACAAGCAATAGCAGCACTTTTCCCAATAGCACAGCAGTTGAATCTGGGTTCCATTATATTCAAGCTGAAAGTACAGCGTGGCGTACGTTCACTTTAATCACCAGCCAACATAAAATAACCATTGCAGATAAGGTTTCTGAGCGTGATTCTTTATATTATGATCTGCTTAAAAGTATTCTTATTCCCCCTGCATTAGCGATTTTAATTACGTTAGGTTTATTATGGTTTGCAATTGGTACAGGCATAAAACCGATAATGCTACTAACTTCAGCACTCGAAAAACGCGGTAGTGAAGACCTTGCTCCCATTCAAATACAGCAACCATTAAAAGAACTGCAACCACTGATCAACAGCCAAAATGCACTAATGGCACGATTAGCTGAAGTGATATCAAGAGAGAAGCAATTTACCAGTAATGCTGCACATGAGCTTAGAACACCGTTAGCGGGTATATTGGCTCAAGCCCAACTTGCTGAACTAACAACAGGAGACAAGCAACAGCGAGCTTTATTGCAGGTAAGTAAAAGCACAAAGCGTTTAAATTCTATATTAGACAATTTACTTTTACTGGCAAATATTGATGCAATCACCCAAGTCCATACTGACGAAACTTGGTCAGTTGAATTACTCATTAAAAACATGATAAATGAGACAACGCAAGGTAGTGAACGTATAGCTTATTCAATACAAGGAAAAGAACTCATATCCGTTATCCCATCAGCTATGATCGCTATTGTTTGCCGTAACCTGCTCGATAATGCTTTAAAATACAGTCCCCCAAAAACACCTGTTTTAATGGCCATTAACGTTACAGAAAGCCTTTTAAATATTAATGTTAGCAACACGGCTAATGTTACCGCCACAGACATTGACAAAATGACTACGCGCTTTTGGCGTAGCGGTTCAGCAGAGGGTGCCGGTCTTGGCTTATCTATTGTAGATACCATAGCGATAAACTATAAAGGCTCAATTACACTGGCAAATAATGGTAATACTTTTGTAGCTCAGTTCTCAATACCTTTGACAGAAAGTAAAATAGCTTAAAATTAAGAACATATCGTTTTTAATACGTTAACCCTTTCACAGCCAACGAGTTTGCAATTGTATGAACGCAGCAATAGTAGATCTATCGGTCATGGAGCTATGTATAAAGGTGGTGATTATTTCCCTGTTAATTTACTAACAAAATTGCCCGTAAATTTATTAATTAAAGTTGAATCTCATGTTCAGAATTAGCTTAACTTTCAAAGTAATGATTAAATACTTTTCTATTAGGACAAAAAAAATGATGTAAAATCACGGCGACTAGGCTCGCAATTAACGTTGAACAATAGGAATATAATGAGGGCAATAAACAATAAACTTGTGTGTCGATTTCTACAGGTACTTTTAGCTTTCCAAAATACTCATAATAACTTCTAAATACCAATTGTTTTAGGTCACATTTAGCCGTGAATTTTAATGTCTGCTTAGTAGATTAGAAGTCATAAGGGAATCATCAAAATAATGAGCGCACAATATTCGAATGAGATAGGCACATGATCTGAACACCCTAATTATAGGTTTATTCAGACTGAAAGGACTATAAAGCGCACAAAGTTAGCATTAATAATTTGATGATGAACGACCGCAATGGTGGCTTAGCTGTCCAATTCAGAGGTTTTTGAAAAGTAATGTCAATGTCTGCTGTTGGCACAGAGCCGTCCTTCGGCTCAAACTCATTTTTGTCCAAAGGTGAGTTTCAATCTTTGTTGTCACAATTTTTCTTTGGATAGGCACGTTGATTGAATCTAAGTTTTGATCTTTATTGTCATACATACCTTCTATTGACACGAAAGGAACGGACTGGGAAGGCAAAAAAAGTTTCAAACATTATTGTTTTCCGACAAGAGGCATAGGATAGAGCATTATTTATACCGAGGTGTTTCGGAAATTGATGATAAAGAAAATGATGGAAAGCTCCTACCTAAAGGAAAAGATCCATCTGTACCTGTTTATTTTGGACAAAAGGGTGCTTGCTTTGGTGGTGGTTATACTTTTGGTAGTTCAGAGGGGAATGCGGTTAGGGCGCACCAAGTTGAAACAGGTATGAATAACGGCTGTTATATATCAACTAGCAGCTGTAAAAATGTTGCTAGGAGATTTGCGACCATTGGTAATTTAGTTGACGGATATATCTATACTCTCGATTCTACTTTATTCTCTGAATATGGAGTTATAAGCCATATTCTTCCCGGATCAGAAAATACTGGTGAATACGAAGTATCGATAAGAGCTAAAAATAATGGTCCAATACCAAAAGAAGTTATTATTAACAAGGAAATGGTTAATGCCATATAACTATAAAACAGTTGGCTTTTGCTCCTTCGTCGCTTATTTTAGCCAACAATTTTTTGCCTCTTAGCAAGGCGTTGAGGTTGTAGAATTACTCTTTTTAGGAACGTATTCTACTATTTCAAATTGATTGCTTTTTAACCTTGAACCCATCCGTTCGCTGTGATCTAATAGATATTATTCACCCACGGTAAACCGTTATGGCTAACTACAAGCCTGACTTATCCTGTCAAAATAAATTCATTCCTATCAATTTCGCTGAGCAAATTTTGCCTGGCACCTTTGAGTATGCCCTTTGTTATATTATCGAAAATAAGCTCGATTTATCGGGATTTGACGCGTGGTACAACAATGACAAAACGGGCGCTGCTGCGTATCCACCTTCGGTAATGCTAAAGATTATTTTACTGGGCTATGCACATGGTTTGATCAGTAGCCGCAGAATTGCTAAAGCGTGTGAGACGAACATTTTATTCATGAGTGTGTCGGGAGATATCCAGCCACATTACACATCTATAGCGGGTTTTGTGGCTAAAATGCATGAACAGATTGAGCCGCTTTTTACGCAAGTGCTGATGATATGTGATGAGGAAGGCTTGATAGGCCGCAACATGTTTGCCATTGATGGGTGTAAATTAAAGTCCAATGCGAGTAAAGAGTGGAGCGGCACATTCGATGAGCTAGGTCGCAAAAAAGCAAAACTAGAACGCGCAAGCAAACGTATTATTGAACGCCACCAATCACAAGATGGACTGGGCGAAGAGTTGATAACTCAGGACTTAAAACAAAAAGAAAAGCTGGATAGAAATGCAGATAAAATCACCGAGTTTTTAGCCACTCACGAAGAGAAAACAGGCAGTAAAGGCAAGCCTGTTAAAAGTAATATCACTGACCCAGATAGTGCGAAGATGACGACCTCAAAAGGGACAATTCAAGGCTACAACGGCATCGCGATAAACGATGATAAACATCAAATCATCCTGCAAGCACAAGCGTGGGGCTCAGTGGGCGAACAACAAACTTTACAGCCAGCCGTTGCACAATTAAAACAGCA